>NZ_BAABIL010000183.1:0-11116 GCF_039542765.1 Kineococcus glutinatus | reverse complement strand
TCCTCGCGGAAGCGGTGGTAGTGGTCGTCGGCCACGTCGCCGGTGTCGCCGTTCAGCACCCTGCCCGGGGTGTGGCTGAAGGTGTCCCAGATCGACGGGGTCCGCCCGTCCTCGGCCACGGCCCCCTCGATCTGGTAGGAGGCGGTCGCCGAACCCCACGCGAACCCGGCGGGGAAGGCGCGGGCGGCGGTGGACTGCCGGGGCAGGGACGCGGTGCGCTCGTGTGTCGTGGTCATGCGGGTCGGGCCGCGCGGGGACGGCCCGCCTCCTCTCGGGTGCGGGGCTGGGGTGCGGGGGCGGGGTGCTGGATCTGGGCGCCGGTCCGGCGCGCGGACCTCAGCCCTTGACGGCGCCGGCCATGATGCCGTTGACGATCTGGCGGCCCATCAGCAGGAAGACGACGATCACCGGCAGCGTGCCGACGAGGGTGCCGGCCATGATGACCGACTGGTCGGGCACGTAGCCGCTGCCCAGGTTGTTCAGCGCCACCTGGACGGTGGGGTTGGAGGAGTTCAGCGCGATGACCGGCCAGAAGAACTCGTTCCACGCCGTCATGAACGTCAGCATGCCGAGGACGGCCATGCCCGGGCGGGCGATCGGCAGGACGATGCTGAAGAACGCGCGGGTGGAGGTGGCGCCGTCCACCCGGGCCGCCTCCAGGATCTCGTCGGGCAGGGTCTGCACGAGGTACTGGCGCATGAAGAACACGCCGAACGCCGTGACCATCGTCGGCAGGATCACCGACCACAGGTTGCCGGTGAGCTTGAGGTCGGACATGACCTTGTACAGCGGCACCACGCCGAGGGTCGGCGGGATCATCAGGGTGGCGATGGTGATGCCGAAGAGCACGTTCTTGCCCTTGAACCGCAGCTTCGCGAAGGCGAAGCCCGCCAGCGTGCAGAACAGCAGGGTGGCGGCGGTGATGGCGACCGAGGTCAGCAGGGAGTTCCAGATCGCCAGGCCGATGTTCTGCTGCTGGAAGGCCTTGACCATGTTGGACCACAGGTCCGGCCCCGGCAGCCACGGCGGCGGCGTCTGGTTCATCTCCGCCATCGGGCGGCTGCCCGCCACGATCATGTAGTAGAAGGGCACGATGAAGAGGAACGCCGTGATCCCGAGCGCGATGTAGGTCAGGACACCGGCCTGGTCGGGCGCGCGGTACCGGCGCCGCTTGCCGCCGGCGGGGGCGGGCGCCGCGATCGCGGCCTGCCGCACGGAGGTCGTCGTGGCGGTCATCGGCCGGTCCCCTTCGCAGCGTTCTTGCGTGCCCGCTTGGCGGCGGCCTCGGCGGGGTCGCGGTCCCGCATCCGGGCGATCCAGGTGTTGAGCAGGACGAGCAGGATGATGATCAGGAACGTCACCCAGGCGATGGCGGCGGCGCGGCCGAGGAAGCCGAAGCTCCAGCCCTGCTGGTACATGAACAGCGTGACGGTCTGGTACTGGTTCAGCGCGCCGCCGTCGGCGGTGCCGCCGCCGAAGAGCAGCGGCTCGGCGAACAGCTGCGTGGCGCCGATGGTGGAGACGACGACGGTGAACAGGATGGTGGGGCGCAGGCCCGGGAGGGTGATGTGCCGGAACTGCTGCCACCGGTTGGCGCCGTCGATGGACGCCGACTCGTACAGGTCCTGCGAGATCGACTGCATGCCGGCGAGGAAGATGAGGGCGTTGTAGCCGGTCCAGCGCCAGGTGACGATGACGGCGATGGCGATCTGCGCGGTCCAGTCGCCGTTGCGCCAGTCGATCGCGTCGACGCCGAAGAAGGAGAGCACCCAGTTCGCGAAGCCGGTGTCGCGGCCGAAGATCTGCGCGAACACCAGCGTGGCGGCGGCCACGGAGGTGGCGTACGGCATGATCATCGACACGCGGAAGAAGGTGCGCCCGCGCATCCGGTAGTTCAGCAGGTGCGCCAGGCCGATGGCGAACAGCAGCTGCGGGACCGTGGAGAGCAGGCCGATGGTCAGCGTCTTCCACAGCGAGTTGAAGAACTTCGGGTTCTCGAAGAGCCAGCGGTAGTTGTCAAGCCCGACCCACGTCGAGGTCGACGAGCCGAGCTTCTGCTCGTAGAAGCTGATCCACGCGGTGTAGACGAGCGGGAACAGGCCGAAGGCGATGAACAGGATGAAGAACGGCGCGATGTAGGCGTACGGCGCCCCCTTCTCCTCCGCGCGGAACAGCCGCTGCTTCCACGTGGGGGTCTCCCGCACCGCCGCCCGCGGCGGCGGGCCGGGGGGCACGGGCGGGGCGGTGGTGCTCGAGAGCGTCATGTCGTCTCCTCGTCGGCGGATCCCGCGGGACGTCCTGCGCGGGACAGGAGGGGGCCGGCCGGCGGGCGGATCCGCCGGCCGGCCCCGGGGTCCGGCCCGCTCAGCCGAGCTGGTTCTCGATCTCGGCCGAGGCGTTCTCCCACGCGTCGGCCGGGCTCACGCCGTTGGCCTCGACGGACAGCAGCGCGTTGGTCAGCGCGGTCTTGATGACGCCGTCGCCCTCACCGAGGATCTGGGTCGGCGCCGCCTCGGCGGAGTCGGAGAAGATCTTGCCGATGGGCGCGCCCTGGAAGTACTCGTCCGTCGCGTCGCCGACGAGCTCGATGCCCTGCTGGTTGGACGGGAAGTTGCCGACGTTCTTGAAGACGGTGGCCTGCTGCTCGCCGTCGGTCATCCACTTGATGAGCTTGGCGGCCTCCTCCTTGTTCTCGGAGGCCTCGGGGATGCCGAGGTAGGAGCCGCCCCAGTTGCCGCCCGTGCCGCCGGGCAGCGAGGTGATGTTCCACTTGCCGGCGCCCGCGTCGCCGGCCTTGCCCTTGATGTAGCCGACCATCCAGGACGGGCACGCCACGGTGGCGAAGGCGCCGGAGGCGAAGCCGGGGTCCCAGGCCGGGTCCTCGAACTGCTCCAGCTTGGCGGTGAGGCCCTCCTGGCCGGCCTTGGCGGCGGTGTCGAAGGCATCCTTGACAGCCGGGTTGGAGTCCCAGACCGGCTCGCCGGACTCGTCGTAGTAGATGGTCTCCTCGCTGGAGATGATGGCGTTGTAGAGGCCACCGCCGAAGTCGGTCCACGCCGAGCCCGCGGGGGCGGCGGCCTTGTACTTGCGGCCGAGCTCCAGGTAGGCGTCCCAGTCGGTCAGCTGCGCGGCCAGCTCGGCCGGGTCGGTGGGCAGGCCGGCCTGCTGCAGCAGGTCGCTGCGGTAGCAGATGCCCATCGGGCCGATGTCGGTGCCGAGGCCGACGACCTTGCCGTCCTCGGTCGTGGCGGCCTCGGCCTTCCAGTCCAGGTAGTTCGGGATCTGCTCGCCGGTCGCGAGCTCGCTCAGGTCGGCCCACTTGTCGGGCTGGTTGGCGACGACGTCGGCGATGCGGGCGACCTCGATGCCCTGGACGTCGGCGAGGCCGGTGCCGGACTGCAGCTTGGTCTGCAGCGCGGGCCAGTACTTCGACTCGCCCTGGGTGGACTCGTACTTGATGTCGATGTTCGGGTTGAGCTTCTCGTACTCGTCGAAGAGGCCGGACTCCTCGAAGCCCATGGTCCCGAAGAGGGAGACGGTGAGCGTCGTCTTCCCGTCCGCGCTCGCGTCCGCGGCGTCGGTGGAACCGGCCTCGCTGGAGCCACCGCAGGCGGTGATCAGCAGGGCACCGCTGATCATGGTCGCCACGGAGGCGAGCGTGGTCTTCCGGGTCGTGCGCATGGGGAGCTCCTCACCGGCCCCGGGCGGGGCGGATCGACGTTGACCTGGGTGCGGCGTGGGAGCGCTCTCCTCGACAGGCACTTGGATGTGGGAGCGCTCTCACGGATGTGCGGATTACATTCGCGGCGCGAGGGCCCCGGTGTCAACCCGCGTTGTGAACTCGTGATGCCGACCACGTGGTCGGGTCCCGCCCGCGGGCGGACCCGCCGGCCGGGGGCGCGCTCAGGCGGAGGCGCGCTCGACGAGCTCGGTGGGCACGACGACGGACGCCTCGGGCTCGGCGCCGTCGATGATGGCCAGGAGCATGCGCGCGAGGTGGCGGCCCATCTCCACCACCGGCTGGCGCACCGTGGTCAGCGGCGGCACGGCCGCCCCGGCCAGCGGCGCGTCGTCGAAGCCCACGACGCGGACGTCACCGGGCACCGAGCGCCCCGCCGCCGCGAGCGCCTGCAGGGCCCCGGCCGCCATGAGGTCGTTGGCGACGAAGAGGCCGTCCAGCTCTGGGTAGCGCGCCAGCAGGGCCTCGGTGGCGCTGCGGCCCCCCGCGGCGGTGAAGTCACCGGTGGCCACCGCCCGCGCCGGCACGCGCCGCCGGCACGCGCGCAGCTGGGCGCGGAAACCCTCCAGCCGGTCCTGGCCGGGGGGCATGTCCAGCGGCCCGCTCACCGTGCCGATGTGCCGGCAGCCGCGGTCCACGAGGTGCTGCACCGCGGCGCGGGCCCCGGCGACGTTGTCGGCGGAGACGAAGGGCACCGTCGAGGCGAGGTCGTAGGGGCGGCCGGAGAGCACCACGGGGATGCCGGCGTCGCGCAGGTGCTGCGGCAGCGGGTCCGGGCCGTGCACCGAGACGAGGATCGCGCCGTCGACGTGGCCGCCGCGGGCGTAGCGCTCGAAGCGCTCCCGCTCGCGGGGGGTGGACAGCACGACGAGGACGAGCTGCACCTCCCGCTCGCTGAGGACCGCCTGCGCGCCGCTGAGGACGAGCGGGAAGTAGGAGTCGGAGAAGAACCGCTCGACGGGTTCGACCACGACGAGCGCGACCGACCCGCTGCGGCGGGTGACGAGCGCGCGGGCCGCCTGGTTGGTGACGTAGGACAGCTCCTGCGCCGCCTGCATCACCGCCTCGCGGGCGGCGGGGCTCACCCGCGCGGAACCGGCGAGGACGCGGCCGGCGGTGGCTCGGGAGACACCGGCGCGCGCTGCGACGGACTCCAGGGTCGGCGCGCTGCTGGCCGGCACGGTTCCTCCTCGGTCGTACGGCACCCGGGGGCGGCACAGGATCGCACGGACGCGCGGACGGCCGCACGGCCGCGGCGCCTGGTCGGAACCCACTCTCCCACCCGGGCGCGGCGGGTGGGCACCCGCCGGTGGGGGCCGGGAACGACCACAGCTAGTTGCACCTTCAACCACATGACTGCTACGGTCAAAGCAATTGAACGCACAACCACCTGAGGAGATCGCCATGTCGTGGTTCCGCAGCAAGCCCGCCGCCACCGTCCCCGCGCAGGCCACCGCCACCGACCGCGCCCTGCCCGCCGTCCCCGGCTACCTCGCCGGCACCTGGACGATCGACCCGGTGCACTCCGAGGTCTCCTTCACCGTGCGCCACATGGCCGTCAGCAAGGTCCGCGGCCGCTTCGGCGACGTCACCGGTGAGCTCGTCACCGCCGCCGACCCCCGCGGCTCCCGCGTCGAGGCCACCATCGCCGTCGGCTCCGTCACCACCTTCAACGAGGGCCGCGACGCCCACCTGCGCAACGGCGACTTCTTCGACGTCGAGACCCACCCCACCGCCGCCTACCGCTCCACCGGCCTGCGCCACGACGGCGACGACTTCCTCCTCGACGGCGAGCTCACCCTCAAGGGCGTCACCCGCCCCGTCGTCCTGCGCCTGGAGGTCTCCGGCATCGGCCCCGACGCCTACGGCGGCACCCGCGCCGGCTTCTCCGCCACCGGCCGCATCAACCGCCGCGACTTCGGTGTCGAGTTCGACGCCCGCCTGGAGACCGGCGGCCTCGTGGTCGCCGACGAGGTCGACCTCCAGCTCGACGTCGAGGCCGTCCTCGCCGCCCCGGCCGACGCCACCGGCGACAGCGCCGACGCGGCCGCCGCCACCGCCTGAACCCCACCGCCCGGGCAGCACCGCCCTGGTCTCACCGCCCGGGCGGCACCCCGCGGGCGTCCCCGGGCCCGGCGGCCGAGCGCCGCCGGGCCGGGGCCCGCAGCAGCAGCGCGCCCACCGTCCGCAGCATCGCCACCCGCGGCGCCGCCGCCATCACCGCCAGGTCCTCGGCCACGCTCGAGCGCCCGTCCAGGAAACGCAGCAGCACCGGCGCCGGGACCCGCGCGAACAACCGCGCGAACAGCTCACCACCGGCCACCGCGCCCGAGTCCAGCGCCCGCAGCAGCACCGCGTCCATCGCCAGGTGCCGGCGCCGGTGCGGCAGCGGCGCCAGCGGCTCCTCCCCCGCGGCCAGCGCCGCCACCACCGCGTCCACCTGCCGCTGCACCGCCGCGAACGCGTACCCCGTCGAGGGCCGCACCGCGCCCGCCGCCGCCCCCAGCCGGAACACCGACGCCCCCGCCCGCGCCGGCAGCGGCACGTCCGTCATGGGGATCACCCCCGCCTCGGCGCCCAGCACCTCCCAGCCGTCCACCCCCAGCACCTCGCGCAGGTAGCGCCCCAGCGCCTCCTCGTGCGCCGCGGCCGGCCACGCGTCGGCGGAGAACACCGTGTGCTCCACCAGCGCCTCGTGCGCCGAGGCCGGCAGCACGTACGCGAACGCCGCACCCCGCGCCGGCTGCGGCACCCGGAAATCCATCAGCGTCGCCGCCCCCGGGTCGAACACCGGCCCCGGGCAGCGCACCCGCCAGCCGCGGAAGTGCTGCAGCAGAACGGTGCGCCCCGCCGGCACGTGCTCCGGCAGCACCGGCGGCCGGCTGTCGAGCACCCAGCGCGCCCGCACCAGCAGCTCCCCGCCGCCCGGGGTCCGCGCCCGCACCAGCGCACCGGCCGGGGAGTCCTGCACCGCCTCGACGACGGCCGTGCGCAGCTCGACGCCCTGCGCCGCAGCGCACTCCGCCGCGACCGCCGCCTCGAAGTCCCCCGAGCGCACCAGCCGGTACTCCTCCGGGTCCAGCCGGGCGTCCACCGCGCCCCCCGCGGCGTCCACCACCCGCACCCTCGACCAGCGCAGCGCCACGTCGGCGTCGTGGCGCCAGCCCGGCGGCCCCCACGTGCACCACGACCGCTCCGGGCTGCGCTGCCCCGCCCCCGCCGGCGGCTCCAGCGCCACCACCTGCAGCGGCCGGTCCCCCGCGCGGGCGCGCCCGCCCCGGACGAGCTGGCGCAGCAGGCTGCCCCCGGCCGCCCCCACCCCCACCAGGGCCACGTCGGCCCGCAGCTCCTCCACGGCCGCCACCCTGCCGCAGCACCGGCGGCGCGGCGCGCGGGGGTCGGCTCCGGAGGCCGTCGTGGTCCACCCTGGTGCGGTGGAGACGACACGACCCCAGCCCTTCCAGGTGCACGAGTCCGGAGCGTTCCTGCACGGGACGAAGGCGGACCTGGCAGCGGGGGACCTCCTGCTGCCGGGTCGCCCCTCGAACTTCGACCGCGGCAGGACGATGAACCACGTCTACGTGACCCGGACGCTGGACGCGGCCGCCTGGGGTGCGGAGCTGGCCGTGGGCGAGGGACCCGGCCGGATCTACGTCGTCGAGCCGACGGGCGCGCTGGAGGACGACCCCAACGTGACGGACAAGAAGTACCCGGGAAACCCGACCCTGTCCTACCGCACCCGGGAGCCGGTGAGGATCATCGGTGAGCTCGTGGACTGGGTGGGGCACGCCCCCGAGCAGATCCAGGCGATGCGGGACGGGTTGGCCGACCTGCAGCGCAAGGGGTTGGCGGTGATCCACGACTGACGTGCCCGGACCGCGCACCGAGAACGCGGAAGGCACCGTGGGCGTCACCCCGCTCACCCCTCGACCGGCCACCCTGGACGATCACGAGTGGTTGTTCCACCTGCACGAGGCGGCCCACCGGGAGCTGGTGGAACGGGTCTACGGGCCGTGGGAGGAGCAGCAGCAGCGCGACATCTTCCGGCCCGTCGTGGACGGGCACGACGTCTTCGTGCTCGAAGAGGCGGGAACCCCGGTGGGGGCCGTGTACCTGGGCGTGACGACCGCGGTCATCGATGCCGGGCCCACGGCCGCGGCGTGGCACGACCGAGCGGCCCGCCAGCGGCTCCACGAGGGGGCGTTCCAGGGCTGCGCCGCGGGAGGTGGTGGCCGGGTTCGTGGGTGTGGTCGGCGTTCGCCCGCACCGGTCACCCGGCTGGTGCGAACAGCCTGTCGAGCTGGCGGTCGATCAGTTCCACCGCTCGGTGCGCGCTCATGTGCCCGAGCAGCAGCTGGCCCTGGAGGCCTGCCGCGCCGGCCAGCAGGAACTCCGCCTCGTCGCGATGCTCCTCGGGCAGGAGGAGGGCGACCAGGTCTTCCAGTTCCGGCGGTGTGTCCCGGATGCGGTCACGCAGCGCCTCGTCGGCCATGAAGCGGACGAAGTAGGCCGCGTGCACCAGGTGCCGTCGCCGGCGGCCCTCGTCCAGGGGCAGGAGTTCGAGCAGGACGCTGCGCAGCAGCCGGCGCGGCTCGGGTGCGGGTCCCAGTGCGGCGATCCGCTCGCGGGCCTCTGCCTCGCCGTGCTGGTTGAGCAGGTCCAGGGCGCCGAGCAGCAGGTCCTCCCGGGTGCCGAAGTAGTACTGGAGCTGCCGGGCGGGCACGCCGGCTTCCGCGGCGACCCGCCGGATCGTGGCATCCTCCAGGCCTCCTGCCGCGGCCAACCGCCACACGGCTGCGGCGATGTGGCGGCGTCGCTCCTCGTGGTCGACCTGTCGCGGCACGCACGATCCCCTCTGGTACGACTGCACCACTCAGCGTTATGGTGCAACTGTACCAATCGACGTGGAGGTGTCATCGTGCGCACATCGATGCTGGTCCTCGGCATGGTGCTGCTGGTCGTCGGCCTGCAGGGTGCGGTCCGGCAGCTCATCGACCACGAGAACGCCGGGTTGCTCGGCTGGTTGCCGGGAGGCCCCGCCACCCAGATCACCGCTCACGTGGCGGTGGCGGTGGGCGGCGTGATCCTCGCGGCACGGGGTGACCGCCGGGCCGCGGCGCGCTAGGCGTGCCCGGCCGTCACCGACGTGCGCCGGGGAGCCGATCGGCTGGACGGCGCGGGGCCGGTCGAGCACCGTGGCCGCCGTGGACCGTGCCCTGTGCGTCATCGCCCGCTCGAGCACGGTCGCGATGCGGCTGGCGCCCGGGCGCGGCGATCGACGGCTGCTGCTCTCCTACAGCGTCCAGGTGCCGCTGGCCGCGGAGTACGGGTCGTTGGTCTTCTGGATGGCCGACGCCTACGCCGCCCGCCTGCACGTCGCCGGCCTCGCCCCGGCATTGCTCGCCCCCGCCTGGGACTGGGTCAGCACGATCGACCCCGACCTCACCGGGCGCCACGTGGTCTCCACGACGATGGACCAGCTCCCCGAGGGGCGGATGTTCGTCAAGCCGGCCCTGCTCAAGCTCGTCGAGTGCCCCGCCGGGATCTGGGACAGCGGCGACTTCCGGCGCGCCGCCCGGCGCGACGGGGCCGGCGGCAGCATGCGGGTGCAGTACACGCCGCAGATCCTGCGGCTGGACCACGAGCACCGCTTCGTCGTCCGCGACGGGCAGGTGCTGACCGGCAGCCCCTACCGCGTCGCCGGCCGGGCCTGGCACCGCTCCCTGGTCTCCGGCCGCTCCGCGGACGCGCTCGCCTTCGCCCGCACCGCGGTACAGGCGTTGGGCGAGGACTGCCCACCGGTGTGCTCCCTCGACGTCGCGCTGGACCGCGACTCGGGGCGGTGGCTGATCGTGGAGGCCAACCCGCTGTGGGCGTCGGGCCCCTACAGCTGCGACCCGGTGCGCTTCGTCGACGCCGTCGAGGTCGCCAACACCACCGGCACCGGCCGCTGGGCCTGGACACCGGAGGAGACCCAGATCGACCGGGCCCGGCGGGAGGAGCCCGTGGTGGCCGTCAGCCGCGACGACGCCACCGGCTACGTCGAGTTCCACGGCTGACCACCCGACCCGTCACGACGTCCCCGGCCCGGCGCGCGTGCACGGACCGGCACCGGGTCCGCCGAGGGCCCCGGGCGGCGCACCGCGGCCGCTGCCCCTACCGTGCGGGCCATGTCGCTGATCCGGGGGTTCAAGGACTTCGTGCTGCGGGGCAACGTGATCGACCTCGCGGTCGCCGTCGTCATCGGCACCGCGTTCACGGCGGTCGTCACGGCGGTCGTCACCGGGCTCATCAACCCGCTCATCGCCGCGATCGGTGGCGCGCCGAGCCTGGACAGCCTCAACCGCGACGGCTTCCTGTTCGGCGACGTCCTCGACGCGGTCATCAACTTCCTGCTCGTCGCGGCCGTCGTCTACTTCCTCATCGTCACGCCGATGAACCGGCTGTTCCTGCGGCTGAACGCCGGCCGGGAGGAGGAGCCGAAGGCGGTCCCGGCGGACGTGCAGCTCCTCACCGAGATCCGCGACCTGCTGCGCGAGCGCTCCGACCGCGGCTGAGGCGCACCGAACCGCTTCACCACGCCCCGCACCCCGCGGACGGGCACCGGCACCCACCGGTGCGGAGCACCAATGTCCCCGAACTGCTTGCACAGGACGCGGATGCACCGCATGGTGATCGGCACGGGGCCGCACCGGGGCGGCCCGTTCTCCCGAGGGGAGGAGTCGTGGGCGGACGCGAGCGCTGCACCATCGTCGTCGGCGTGGACGGTTCGTGGCAGGCCGACCGCGCGCTGGAGTGGGCTGCGGAGGACGCGCGGCGCCGCGGCGCCGACCTGCGCCTCGTGGCCGCCGTGCGGGCGCCGGTCTCACCGGCCACCTCGGCGGCGTTCACCGCGGGCAACGTCCTCGACGCCGCCCGCGAAGCCGCGCAGGCGTGCCTCGACGCGGCCGTGGAGCGGGCCGGCGACCTCGCCCCCGCCTCCCACGTCAGCGGCGAGGTGCGCTCCGGCGCGGCGGCCGCGGTGCTGCAGCAGGAGTCCCAGTACGCCGACCTCGTCGTGACCGGCAGCCGCGGCCACGGCAGCCTCGCGGGCCTGGTGCTGGGCTCGGTGAGCGTCGCGGTCGCGGGGGCGGCGCACTGCCCGGTGGTCGTGGTGCGCCCCGACCGCCGTCCCGAGCACGCCGACGACGACCTCACCCCGTTCTCGTGGGCGACGGCGGGCCGCGTCGTCGTGGGCATCGACGGCTCCGAGGGCGCGGCGCGGGCCCTGGGGTTCGCCGCCGGGCACGCCGCCCGGGCCGGGCTCGGCCTGACCATCGTCGCCGCCCAGCCGGCACCGGCCGGCCGCACCCGCCGCCACGGGCCCCAGGAGGCGGC
>NZ_BAABIL010000182.1:0-9299 GCF_039542765.1 Kineococcus glutinatus | reverse complement strand
GACCCGGAGAAGGGCGCACCAGCCGCGCCCCGCGACCGCCCGAACCCGGAGAAGGGCGCGGGAAGGACCTCAGCCCGCCGCGACGCGCTCCAGCACCAGCTCGCGCACCCGCGCCGCGTCCGCCTGCCCGCGCATCTCCTTCATCACCGCACCGATGAGCGCACCGGCGGCCTGCACCTTGCCGGCGCGGATCTTGTCCGCAACGCCGGGGTTCGCGGCGATCGCGGCGTCCACCGCCGCGGTCAGGGCCCCCTCGTCGGACACCACGGCCAGCCCGCGCGCCTGCACCACCTGCTGCGGGGAACCCTCCCCCGCCAGCACGCCCTCCAGCGCGGTGCGCGCCAGCCGGTCGTTCAGCGTCCCGGCGTCCACCAGCGCCTGCAGCTCCGCGACCTGCTGCGGGGTGACCGGCGAGGAGGCCAGCTCGATGCCCTCGGCGTTGGCGCGGCGGGCGATCTCCCCCGTCCACCACTTGCGGGCGGCCGCGGCCGGGCACCCGGCCGCCACGGTGGCCTCCACCAGGTCCAGCGCCCCGGCGTTGACGACGTCGCGCAGCTCCAGGTCGGAGAAACCCCACTCGGCCTGCAGCCGCCTGCGCCGCGCCGCGGGGGGCTCGGGCAGGGTGGCGCGCAACTCCTCCACCCACGCCGGGTCCGGCGCGATGGGGACCAGGTCCGGCTCGGGGAAGTAGCGGTAGTCCTCCGCGTCGGACTTCTCCCGCCCGGACGTCGTCAGGCCGGTGTCCTCGTGCCAGTGGCGGGTCTCCTGCACGACGCGACCGCCGGCGGACAGCAGCGCCGCCTGCCGGCCGACCTCGTAGCGCACCGCCCGCTCCACCGAGCGCAGGGAGTTCACGTTCTTCGTCTCCGAGCGGGTGCCCAGCGGCGCCTCGGGGGAATCGCGCAGCGACAGGTTCACGTCGCAGCGCATGGAGCCCTGCTCCATCCGCACGTCGGAGACGTCCAGGCCGCGCAGCAGGTCCCGCAGCGTGGCGACGTACGCCTTGGCGACCTCCGGTGCGCGCCGGCCCGCCCCGGTGAGCGGCCTGGTGACGATCTCGATGAGCGGGATCCCCGCGCGGTTGTAGTCGACCAGGGAGTACTCCGCGCCGTGGATGCGGCCGGTGGCACCGCCGACGTGGGAGGACTTGCCGGTGTCCTCCTCCATGTGGGCGCGCTCGATCTGCACCCGGTACGTGAACGCCTCGCCGGTGCCGTCCTCCGACGCGGGGACCTCCACGTCGAGCCAGCCGTCGAACGCGATCGGCTCGTCGTACTGGGAGGTCTGGAAGTTCTTCGGCATGTCCGGGTAGAAGTAGTTCTTCCGGGCGAAGCGGCACTCGGTCGCGATGGTGCAGTTCAGCGCCAGGCCGATGCGGATGGCCGACTCCAGCGCCTTGGCGTTGAGCACCGGCAGCGCGCCGGGCAGGCCCAGGCTCACCGGGTCCACCTGGGTGTTCGGCTCCGCGCCGAACTCCGTGGGGGCGCCGGAGAACATCTTCGTCACCGTCGACAGCTCGACGTGGACCTCCAGGCCCATCACCGGGTCGAACCGCTCGACGGCCTCCTCGAACGGCATCGTCCGCTCGCTCACGCGCCTGCCCCCGTCCTCGTCACGGCCAGCTCCGGAACCCGCTCCAGCAGGGGCCCGCCCCAGCGCTGCACGAGCAGCGCCTCCAGCGCGGCGCCCACCCGGTACAGCCGCGCGTCCTCGCGCACCGGCGCCAGGACCTGCAGCCCCACGGGCAGGCCGTCCTCCTCGGCCAGGCCCACCGGCAGCGACATGCCCGGGATGCCGGCCAGGTTCGCGGGGATCGTCGCGACGTCCCCGGCGTACATCGCCAGCGGGTCGTCGAGCTTCTCCCCCAGCCGGTACGCCGTCGTCGGCGCCGTGGGCGAGACCAGCACGTCGACCTGCCCGAACGCCGCGGCGAAGTCGCGCTGCACCAGGGTGCGGACCTTCTGCGCGCTGCCGTAGTAGGCGTCGTAGTAGCCGGCCGACAGCGCGTAGGTGCCGAGGATGATCCGCCGCTTCACCTCCTCGCCGAAACCGGCGGCGCGGGTGGCGGCCATGACCTGCTCGGCGGTGACGCCGTCGCCGCCGGGCACGACGCGCAGGCCGTAGCGCATGCCGTCGTACTTGGCGAGGTTGCTGCTGGCCTCGCTGGGCATGATGAGGTAGTACGCGGGCAGCGCGTGCACGAGGTTGGGGCAGCTGACCTCGACGACGTCGGCGCCGGCCTCGGTGAGCAGCGCGACGGCCTCGTCGAAGCGGGCCCGCACCCCCGCCTGGTACCCCTCGCCGCCCAGTTCCCGCACGACGCCGACGCGGACGCCGGCCAGCCCGCCGCGGGCGCCCTCGCGCGCGGCGGCGGCCAGCGCGGGCACCTCCCCGGGCAGGGACGTGGAGTCGTACGGGTCGTGCCCGGCCATCACCTCGTGCAGCAGCGCGGTGTCCAGCACCGTGCGACCGCAGGGGCCGGCCTGGTCGAGGCTGGAGGCCATCGCGACGAGCCCGTAGCGCGACACCCCGCCGTAGGTGGGCTTGACGCCGACGGTGCCGGTGACGGCGGCGGGCTGGCGGATCGAGCCGCCGGTGTCGGAACCCACCGTGAGCGGCACCTCGAACGCGGCCAGCGCGGCGGCCGAGCCACCGCCGGAACCGCCGGGGATGCGCTCCAGGTCCCACGGGTTGCGGGTGGGCCCGAACGCGGAGTGCTCCGTGGTGGAGCCCATCGCGAACTCGTCCATGTTCGTCTTGCCGACGACGACGAGCCCGGCCGCGCGCAGCTGCCTCACGACGGTGGCGTCGTAGGGCGGCACCCAGCCCTCGAGGATCCGCGACCCGCACGTCGTGGGCATGCCGCGGGTGGTGAGCACGTCCTTGACGCCGATCGGCACGCCCGCGAGCGGGCCGAGCTCGGCGCCGCGCGCCCGGTCGGCGTCGACGGCGGCGGCGGCGGCGAGGGCCTGCTCGGCGGCGACGTGCAGGAAGGCGTGCACGCCGCCGCCGGCGTCCCCGTCGACGGCGGCGATCCGGTCCAGGTGCGCCTGCGTCACCTCGACGGAGGAGACGACGCCGGCCCGCAGCGCGTCGGCGATGCGGGCGGCGTCCCAGCGGGTGAGGTCCCCGGCGCCGCTCACGCGTCCTCCCCCAGGATCATCGGCACCCGGAAGCGCCCGTCCTCGACCTCGGGGGCCGCGGCGAGGGCCTCCTCGGCGGTCAGGCCGGGGCGGACGACGTCGGGCCGGGTGACGTTGCGCAGCGGCAGCGGGTGGGAGGTGGCGGGCACGTCGTCGGTGACGGCGGCGGCGACCTGCTTGACCGCCTCCAGGACCGCGTCGAGCTGGCCGGCCATCCGGTCCAGCTCGTCGTCGGTCATGTCGATGCGCGCCAGCCGCGCCAGGTGGGCGACCTCGGGACGGGAGATGACGGACACGGCGGTCGAGTCTAGGACCGCCGCGCCGCCCGGCTCGGCGCGCGGTGCGGCGGCGGCCCACCCGGGGGGCGCCCGCTAGCGGCGCGCTCACACCAGCAGCTGCGTCGCCGCCAGCTCCCGGTACAGCGGCGAGGCGTCCAGCAGCTGCGCGTGGGTGCCGCCCGCCACGACCCGGCCGGCGTCCAGGACGAGGATCTGGTCGGAGTCGACGACGGTGGACAGCCGGTGGGCGACCACGAGCAGGGTGCGCCGCTGCGCGGCGGCGTCCAGCGCCCGGCGCAGCAGCGCCTCGTTGCGCGCGTCGAGGCTGGCGGTGGGCTCGTCCAGCAGCAGCAGCCCGCCCCCGGGGCCCAGGTCGGCCAGCAGGGAGCGGGCGATGGCCAGGCGCTGGCGCTGCCCGCCCGACAGCAGCACCCCGCCCTCCCCCACCTGCGCGTCCAGCCCGGCCGGGGTGCGGGTGGCCAGCTCCGCCAGGCCGACGGCGGCCAGCACCCCGCGCACGTCCTCCTCGCCGGCGTGCGGCGCGGCGAGCAGCAGGTTCTGCCGCAGCGTGCCGGCCAGCACGGGCGCGTCCTGCTCGACGTAGCCCAGCCGGGCGCGCAGCTGCGAGCGGGGCAGGTCCCGCACGTCCACCCCGTCGACGCGGACCGCGCCGGAGTCGACGTCGGCGAAGCGCTCCACGAGCGCCAGGACCGTGGACTTGCCCGCCCCCGAGGGCCCGACGAGGGCGGTGCGGGACCCGCGCGGCACGCTGAAGCTCACCCCGTCCAGGGCCCGCTGCCCGCCGGGGTGGGTGAAGACCACGTCCTCCAGCTCCAGCAGCGGCGGCCGGGTGCCCGGCCGCCGGACGCCGCCACCGGCTCCGCGGGCGGCGGCGGGGCGCGGGGTGCGCGGCTGCTCCTCCTCCACCTGCAGGCGCAAGACCTCGTCGATGCGGGTGAGGGCGGCGATGCCGGACTGCAGCACCGTCCAGACGCCGAACAGCTGCCCGAGGGGGAACACGAGGGTGAACAGCAGCAGCACGAACGTCACGAGGTCGGCCACGCTCGTCTGCCCGCCGGCGACCCGGGCGCCGCCGACGCCGAGGACGGCGATGAAGGCGCCCTGGAAGGCGACACCGGCGATCGGGGTGATGGCGGCCCGGACCCGCACCTCCCGCACCGCGGCGTCGCACGCCTCGCGGGCGGCGCCGACGACGCCGGCGAGCTCGCGCTCGCCGTCGCCGCTGGCGCGGATGGTGCGCAGCGCGGACAGCACGCGGGCCACCGCCGCGCTCATCGCCCCCACCCGCTCGCGGCCGGCCAGCTCCACCGCAGACAGCCGCCGGGAGGTCAGCAGCACCGCGGCGATGCCGACGGCGACCGCCGCGACGGTGACGGCCAGCAGCACGGGGTCCAGCAGGCCCATCAGGACGAGGGCGCCGAGCGCGGTGAGCAGCACGCCCACCGCGTCGAAGAGCCCGGAGGTGACGACCGCCGACAGCGCGGTGGTGTCGCCGCTGACCCGGGAGATCAGGTCGCCGGAGACGCGGCGGTCGCGTTCGGCGACGGTGATGCGCACCAGGTGCTCCACGAGGCCGCGGCGCACCTGCAGCACGACGTCGGCGCCCGCCCGCTCCAGCAGGAACTGCTGCACGCCCCCCGCCAGCGCCGCGACCACGAGCACCGCCACGAGGACGAGCACCCGCGGCAGCAGGTCCGCCCCGGTGCGCACGGCGTCGATCACCGCGCCGACGAGCAGCGGCTGCACCAGCGTGGCCGCCGCGCCGAGCAGGGACAGCGCCACCGCCGCGGCGATGGCCGGCCGGTGCTCGCGCAGGTGCGGCAGCAGCATCCGGCCGGCCTGCCGCGGGCCCAGCGGGGTGGGGGCGGGGTCGCCGGCGGCGACCGGGTCGGTGCCGTCGGTGGGGGTGTCAGCGGTTCGCTCGGCCACGCCCCGACTCTGCGACGCGGCCGCACCGCCGGGCGTCAGCCGGAGGTCGCGGACTCCTCCGGCAGCCGCACGACCCGGCGGGCGGCGGCGGGCGCGGCGGCGTCGGCGGGGTGGGCCGGCTCGCGCTCCTCACCCACCGTCGGCACCGCCTTGGGCCGGCCGCGGCGGTGGTCCCACACGTCGCGGGCGATGACCTGGACGATGCTGGCGACCGGGATGGCCAACAGCGCCCCGAGGATCCCGGCCAGCTCCACCGCCAGCAGGATCGCCACCACCACCGTCAGCGGGTTGAGCTTCACCGTGCGGGCGAAGATCAGCGGCTGCAGCAGGTGGTTCTCCAGCTGCTGGTAGACGAGGAAGAACACGACGACCGCGATGCCCGCGGGCACCGACTCCACGAACCCGGCGACGGACGCCACGACCGCGCCGATGGTCGCGCCCACCAGCGGGATGAGGTCGGCGAGGCCGACGAAGAGGGCGATGAGCCCCGCGAAGGGGACGCCGGTGACCTTGAGCACGACGTAGGTGAGGGTGCCGCAGATGACGCTGATGAGCAGGTTGCCGGAGATGTAGCCGGTGACGGACTTCGCGCAGTCGGCACCCACGCGGCGCAGCCGCTGCCCCGTGGCGGGCGCGAACAGGTTGGTGAACCCGTCGACCACCTTCGGGCCCTCCAGCACCATGAGGAAGGCCAGCACGAAGATCGTCGCGACGCCCGCCACGCCGGTCGCCACGCCGGACAGCACGCCGGCGGCCGGGGTCGTCAGGCCCGTGGCGAACTCCCGGATGCGCTCCTGGTTGTCCTGCACGTACCGCAGCGCGTCGGTGCGCTCCAGCAGGTCGCCGACCGGTCCGCGCCCGGCGCGGGCGTCGTCGACGAGCTGCGGCAGCTGCCCGGCGAAGCGGGTGCCCTCCTGCGCCAGCGGCACGACGAACAGGGTGCCGATGCCGGCCAGCGCGATGAGGATCACCAGGAAGACGACCAGCGTCGCGAGGACGCGGACCCGCCCGCCGAGCAGGCGGCGCTGGACCCAGCCGACGACGGGGTACAGCGCGACGGCGAAGAACGCCGCCACGACGATCCACGTCAGGACCTGGGACGTCTCCCGGACCACGTACAGCAGCAGCGCCGTCGCCAGCAGCAGGCCGATGATCGTCAGGACGGTGCGGACCGTGCCGGAGGAGGGGGCGCGCTCGTCGGAGATGCCCCCCAGCGCAGGTGCGCCCTGCGGTGTCGGTGTGCTCACCACACCGCTGTTCCCCGCGCGGTCGTCCTCATGCGCCGGGGCGGGGATCGCGACGGCGCTACCCGGCGGCGGGTTCCGCCGCGTCCGGCTCCGCCGGCAGCGCCACCGCGTCGGGCCCGCCCGCCAGCAGGGCGGCGAAACCCTCCTCGTCGAGGATGCGCACCCCGAGCTGCTCGGCCTTGTCTGCCTTGGAGCCGGGGGCGTCGCCGACGACGACGAACGACGTCTTCTTCGACACGCTGCCGGAGGCCTTGCCGCCGCGGACGAGGACCGCCTCCCGGGCCTCCTCCCGGCTGAAGCCCTGCAGCGTCCCGGTGACCACGATCGTCAGCCCCTCCAGGGTGCGCGGCACGGACTCGTCGCGCTCGTCGGCCGTGCGGACCCCCGCCTCGCGCCACTTGTCGAGGATCGCCGCGTGCCAGTCGACGGCCAGCCAGTCGCGCAGCGCCTCGGCGATGACGGGCCCGACCCCCTCGGTGGCGGCCAGCTCCTCCGCGCCGGCGGCGCGGATCGCGTCGAGGCTGCCGAAGCGCGCGGCCAGGGCGCGGGCGGCGGTCGGACCGACGTGGCGGATCGACAGCGCCACCAGCACCCGCCACAGCGGCCGGGACCGGGCCTCCTCGAGGTTGCGCAGCAGCCGCTGCCCGTTGGCCGACAGGCTGCCGTTCTTGTTGGTGAACAGCGGCACCCGCAGCAGGTCGTCGGCGGTGAGGGAGAACACGTCGCCCTCGTCGCCCAGGACGCCCGTCGTCACCAGCGCGGTGGCGGCCTCGTAGCCGAGCGCCTCGATGTCGAACGCGCCGCGGCCGGCGACGTGGAAGACGCGCTCGCGCAGCTGGGCCGGGCAGGAGCGGGAGTTGGGGCAGCGGATGTCGACGTCGTCGGCCCGCTCCGGGCGCAGCTCGGCGCCGCACTCCGGGCAGTGCGCGGGCATCACGAACTCCCGCTCGCTGCCGTCGCGCAGGTCCACGACCGGGCCGAGGACCTCGGGGATGACGTCACCGGCCTTGCGCACCACCACGGTGTCGCCGATGAGGACGCCCTTGCGCTTGACCTCCTGCGCGTTGTGCAGCGTCGCCAGGCTCACCGTGGAACCCGACACGAGCACCGGCTCCATGAACGCGAAGGGCGTCACCCGCCCGGTGCGCCCGACGTTGACCCGGATGTCGTGCAGCGTCGTCGTCACCTCCTCCGGCGGGTACTTGTAGGCGATGGCCCAGCGCGGCGCGCGGCTCGTGGCCCCGAGGCGGCGCTGCAGGGCGATCTCGTCGACCTTGACGACGACGCCGTCGATCTCGTGCTCGACGTCGTGGCGGTGCTCGCCGTAGTGCCGGACGTAGGTCAGCACGCCGTCCAGGTCGGGGTGCACGACGGCCCGCGGGGACACCGGCAGCCCCCAGGCGGCCATCGCCGCGTAGGCGCCGGACTGCGAGGCGGGCTCGAAACCCTCGCGCGCCCCGACCCCGTGCACGATGGCGCGCAGCGGCCGGGTGGCGCTGATGCGCGGGTCCTTCTGCCGCAGCGAGCCCGCCGCCGCGTTGCGGGGGTTGGCGAAGGGGGCCTTGCCGGCGTCGGTGAGGGAGGCGTTGAGCTCCTCGAAGGCGGCGACCTCGAAGTACACCTCGCCGCGGACCTCCAGCAGCGCCGGGTGCCCGGAGCCGGCCAGGCGCTGCGGGACGTCGCCGATGGTGCGGACGTTGAGCGTGACGTCCTCCCCCGTGCGCCCGTCACCGCGGGTGGCGGCCCGCACGAGGCGCCCGTCCTCGTAGAGCAGGTTGATCGCCAGGCCGTCGATCTTCGGCTCGCACAGGTAGGTGGCGGCCTCGCCGACCTCCTTGACCACCCGGGAGTGCCACAGCTGCAGCTCCTCGGCGGAGAAGGCGTTGTCCAGGCTGAGCATCCGCTGCCGGTGGTCGACGGGGGTGAACTCCGTGGAGAACGTGCCGCCGACGGTCTGGGTGGGCGAGTCGGGGGTGCGCAGGCCGGGGTGCTCGTCCTCCAGGGCCCGCAGCTCCCGCTCCAGGGCGTCGTACTCCCCGTCGGACATCACGGGTGCGTCGCGCAGGTAGTAGGCGAAGCGGGCGGTGTTGATCCGCTCGACGAGGTCGCTCCAGCGGTGCCGCGCCTCCACCGGCACGGGGGCCTGCTCCGCCGCGGGCGCGGTGGCCGCCAGCGCGGCGGTGGGGGCGTCGGGGGCCTCGGCGTCGGGGGCCTGCGTCTCGCTCACCAGCCGCATTCTGCCGAGCGGCACCGACACCCGCCGCGCCGAGCGGCGCGGGTCTCAGCCGCCGGGCAGCGGGCGGCGCAGCACGACCATCTCCAGGTCCGCGCGCCGCGGCAGCCCGAAGCGGGGCTCGCCGTAGGGGAACGGGCGCCGCTCCCCCGTGTCCGCGAAGCCCCGGCGCCGGTAGAAGGCGATCAGCTCCTCCCGCTGGCGCAGCACCGTCATCTCCATCGCGGTGCTGCCCCACCGGGTCACCGCCAGCCGCTGCGCCTCGGCCAGCAGCGTGCTGCCCAGCCCGCCGCCCTGCGCCGTCGGCCGCACCGCGAACATGCCGAAGTAGGCGGCGTCCCCGCGCCGCTGCAGGTGGCAGCAGGCCAGCGGCCCACCCCCGCCGGCCGCCTCCGCGAGCAGCAGCACGCCGGCGGGATCGGCCAGCAGCCCCGCCACCTCCGCGGCG
>NZ_BAABIL010000181.1:0-6521 GCF_039542765.1 Kineococcus glutinatus | reverse complement strand
CGCGGTGCCGACGAGGTCGGCGAGGACGACGGTGACCTTGTGGGCGCCGAGGTCGACGCCCAGGACGTACCCGGCGCGGGCGTCGAAGGCGTAGCGGCGCGCGGGCCGGCCGGGGCGGGCGGTCTCCTCCCCACCGGCCGCCTCCCGCACCCAGCCGAGGTCGATGAGGGCGTCGCAGACGGTGTGCACGGTGGGCCGGGACAGGCCGGTGGCGGCCATGACCTCCGTGCCCGTCATCGCCCCTCCCACCGCGCCCGACCCCGGCGCGCGGGCGCCGCGCAGGGCGTCGAGGACGGCACCGGCGTTGAGGCGGCGCAGCAGGGCGGTGGTCGGCGTGGCGGGTGCGTCGCGCACGGGGGCCTCCATCCGCTTGACCGGTCGCGGGCCGGGTGACCACAATATCGCAACGACGTTTCCCAATGCCGCGGACCGGACGACCGACACCGGCGGCGGCCCCCCACCGCCCCAGGAGCAGCGCCCGTGACCACACCCCGGCCCACCGGGCGGACCACCGCCGCGCGGACCGACCCCGCCTGGTGGACCACCGCCGTCGTCTACCAGGTCTACCCCCGCTCCTTCGCCGACTCCGACGGCGACGGCATCGGCGACCTCGGCGGCGTCCTGCAGCACCTGGACCACCTCGCCGACCTCGGCGTCGACGTCGTCTGGCTCTCGCCGGTCTACCCCTCCCCGCAGGACGACAACGGCTACGACATCAGCGACTACCAGGACATCGACCCCGTGTTCGGGACGCTGGAGCAGTTCGACGAACTGCTCGCCGCCGTGCACGCGCGCGGCATGAAGCTCGTCATGGACCTCGTCGTCAACCACACCTCCGACGAGCACCCCTGGTTCCTGGAGTCGCGCTCCTCGACGGACAACCCCAAGCGCGACTGGTACTGGTGGCGACCGCCCCGGGAGGGCATGGCACCCGGCCAGCCCGGCGCCGAACCCACGAACTGGCACAGCTTCTTCTCCGGCCCCACCTGGGAGCTCGACGAGGCCAGCGGCGAGTACTACCTGCACCTGTTCTCCCGCAAGCAGCCCGACCTCAACTGGGAGAACCCCGAGGTCCGTCGGGCCGTGCACGAGATGATGAACTGGTGGCTGGACCGGGGCGTCGACGGGTTCCGGATGGACGTCGTCAACATGGTCTCCAAGGACGTCGCGGCGGACGGCTCGCTGCCCGACGGCCCCCCGCTGCCCGGAACGCCCTGGGGCGACGGCTCGGCCGCCTACATCTGCGGCCCGCGCATCCACGAGTTCCTGCACGAGATGCACGAGGCGGTGTTCGCCGGCCGCGACGCCCGGCTCATCACCGTCGGGGAGATGCCCGGCGTCACCGTGGAGGACGCGCGGCTGTTCACCGACCCCGCCCGCGCCGAGGTGGACATGGTGTTCCAGTTCGAGCACGTCGGTCTCGACCACGGCCCCGGCGGCAAGTTCGACCCGCGCCCGCTGCGGCTGACCGACCTCAAGGCGTCGTTCGGCCGCTGGCAGGCCGGCCTCGCCGACGTCGGGTGGAACAGCCTCTACTGGGACAACCACGACCAGCCGCGGGTCGTGTCCCGCTTCGGTGACGACTCCCCGCGCTGGCGGGTGCGCTCCGCCACCTGCCTGGCCACGCTGCTGCACCTGCACCGCGGGACGCCCTACGTCTACCAGGGCGAGGAGCTCGGCATGCGGAACTTCCCCTTCACGCACATCGGGGAGTTCCGCGACATCGAGTCCCTCAACCACCACGCCCAAGCCCTCGCCGCCGGCGCCGACGAGGAGACCGTGCTCGCCGGGCTGCGCGCGATGGGCCGCGACAACGCCCGCACGCCGGTGCAGTGGGACGGCACCGAGCACGCCGGGTTCACCACCGGGACCCCGTGGCTGCCCGTCAACCCCGACCACCGCGAGGTCAACGCCGCCGCCCAGCGCGACGACCCCGGCTCGGTGTTCGCCCACCACCGCCGGCTCATCGCCTTGCGCCACGAGGTCCCCGCCGTCGCGCACGGCGACTTCACGATGCTGCTGCCCGACCACGAGCAGGTGTACGCCTTCACCCGCACGCTCGGGGACGTGGAGCTCCTCGTGCTCTGCAACGTCTCCGGGGAACCGGTCGCGGTGGACGTGCCGGACGGCTGGGCGGGCAGCGGGCTGCTGCTGGGGAACGTCCCCGGCGACCCGCCGGGTGGGGTCGGGGAACTACGAGCGTGGGAGGCACGCGTGCACGAACGGTCGCTGGACGGGTCCGCGGGCGCAGGAGGTGCGCCGTGACGGTGCGCCCGCTGCGGGTCGGTGTCATCGGGCTGGGCTGGGCCGGGCAGCAGCACCTGGAGGCCTACCGGGCCATCCGGGGCGTGGAGGTCGTGGCCCTCGCCGGGCAGGAGGCCGACCTGCTCGCCGAGCTCGGCCGGCGCCACGAGGTGCCCGCCACGTTCGCCCGCTGGGAGGACCTCGTCGAACTGCCCGGCCTCGACGCCGTGAGCATCGCCGTGCCCACCTGGCTGCACGCCCCCATCGCCGTCGCGGCCCTGCGGCGCGGCGCGCACGTGCTGTCGGAGAAGCCGATCGCGCGCACCGGCGACGAGGCGCAGACCATGGTGGACGCCGCGCGCGCTGCCGGTCGCGTCCTCGACGTCGTGTTCAACCACCGCCGGCGCGGCGACGTCATGGCGCTGTCCGACCTCATCGCCCGCGGCGCCATCGGCCGGCCCTACTACGCGCGCGCCTCCTGGCTGCGGCGCAACGGCATCCCCCGGCTCGGCAGCTGGTTCGTCAACGAGGAGATGTCCGGCGGCGGCCCGCTCGTCGACATCGGCGTCCACGTCCTCGACTGGTCGCTGCACCTGCTCGGCGAACCCCGCGTCCTGTCCGCCAGCGCCGCCACCTACTCCGAGCTGGGCCCCCGGGGCCGCGGCGGCGGCGACCGCGACACCCTCACCCACGAGACGTCCGCGTACGAGGTGGAGGACTTCGCCTCGGCGTTCCTGCGCCTCGAGGGCGGCGGCACCCTGGCCTTGGAGACCGGCTGGGCCACGTACCGCGACCCCGTCGACGTCATGGACTTCACCGTCTACGGCACCGAGGGCGGCGCGGAGTGGCGGGCCGTCGGCGCCACCGACGTCCCCGTCGCGGACGTGCAGGTGTTCACCGAGCGCGGCGGCCACCCCGCCGACCACACCATCACCGCCCAGCCCGGCCGCGCCCACCAGGCCGTCGTCGAGGAGTTCGTCGACGTGGTGCGCGGCGACCCCGGCACGTGGTCCGCCCACGACGGCTCGCACGCCCTGACCCGCGCGCGGGTCATCGACGCCTGCTACCGATCCGCCCGCGAGCACAGGGAGGTCGCGCTGTGAGCAGCCCGCTCCGCGTCACCGTCTGGAACGAGAACGTCCACGAGACGAACGACCACCCCCGGGGGATCCGGGGGTACTACCCCGACGGCATGCACGGCGCGATCGCCGCCGGCCTGGCCGAGCACCTGCCGGACGCCCGCATCCGCACCGCGGTGCTGTCCGACCCCGAGCACGGCCTCACCGATGACGTGCTGGCCGACACCGACGTGCTGACCTGGTGGGGTCACGCCGCGCACGGCGACGTCGCCGACGAGGTCGTGGACCGGGTGCAGCGGCACGTCCTCGGCGGCATGGGGCTGCTCGTGCTGCACTCCGGGCACTTCTCGAAGGTGTTCAAGCGCCTGCTGGGCACCACCTGCTCGCTGGCGTGGCGCAACGACGGGGAGCGGGAGGTCGTGTGGACCGTGGACCCCGCCCACCCCATCGCCGAGGGCGTGCCCAACCCGTTCGTCATCGAGCGGCAGGAGATGTACGGCGAGCCGTTCGACGTGGCGCCGCCGGACGAGCTGGTGTTCGTGAGCTGGTTCGCCGGCGGTGAGGTGTTCCGCTCCGGCGCGACGTGGCGGCGCGGCAAGGGGCGGGTCTTCTACTTCAGCCCCGGCGACGAGAGCTACCCCGTCTACCACCACCCGGACGTGCGCCGGGTCCTCGCCAACGGGGTGCGCTGGGCGGCGCGGCCGGAGCTGGTGCGCGAGCCCCTGGGGGTGACGAACCCGGCGCGGCGCTGGGCGGGCTGAGGCGCGGGGGCGCCCACCTCCGGGTTCGAGCGGTACCGCAGCCCCTCGTCGGCGCCCGCCTCCGGGTTCGGGCGGCCGACGGGGTGGTCCCGGCCACCCGAACCCGGAGACGGGCGCCGCGCCGCGCCGCGCCGCGCAGGTGATCATCGATGAACGCTCAAGCGATCGTCACGCCTCGTTCTCCCGCAGTCGGCCGCTCCGCACCGCGGCCCTGGTTCGATCCTCGACGCACCTTCCCGGATCTGCTGCTGGAGGTACCGTGCGTTCCGCTCGTCGAACCCTGTCCCGCCCCGCCGTCGTCGGGATCGCCGTCCTCGGCGTGACCACCGCCACCGCCGGCGCGGGCATCGCCGCCGAGGTGGCCGAGCGCCCGGAGAGCCGCTCCGCCGTCACGCCCCAGGTCGACCTCAAGGCCGCCGCCGCCGACCGCGCCGCCACCGACCGCGCCGCCGAGGGCACCGCGGCCGCTCCGGGCCGGGCCAGGAACGTGATCCTGTTCGTCGGCGACGGCATGGGTGCCGCCGCCCGCGCCGCCGGCCGGCTCGCCTTCGCGGGCCTGGAGCGCGAGCTCTACATGGACTCCCTGCCGGTCTCCGGCCTGGTGCACACCTCCCCCGACGACCCCGAGGCGTTCGTCACCGACTCCGCGGCGGGCGCGACGGCCTACGCCACCGGCACCAAGACGTTCAACGGCGCCGTCGGCGTCGACCCGCGGGGCAACGCGATCCCGACGATCCTCGAGCAGGCCCGCAACGCCGGCAAGGCCACCGGCATCGTGACCACCAGCCAGGTCACCGACGCCACCGGCGCCGCTTTCGGCGCGCACGTCAGCGACCGCGGCGAGCAGTCCGCCATCGCCGAGCAGTACCTCACGGGCAGCAGGCCGGACGTCGTCCTCGGCGGCGGTGAGGACTGGTGGCTGCCCGAGGGCGACGAGGGCGCCTTCCCCGACGCCCCGGCCGAGGACCCGGAGGAGGGCAGCCGCAGCGACCGCGGCGACCTCATCGACCGGGCGGAGGACGAGGGCTACACCTACGTGAACTCCGCGGAGGGCCTCACCGCCGCGGAAGGCTCCAAGCTCCTCGGCCTCTTCGCGAACCAGGAGATGTTCCAGCAGAACCCCGAGGGCGAGGGCGACGTCTACGAGCCCGTCGTGTCCCTGGAGCAGATGACGGAGAAGGCGCTCAGCGTCCTGGCCGAGGACGAGGAGGGCTTCTTCCTGGTCGTCGAGGAGGAGGCCGTCGACGAGTTCGCGCACTCCAACAACGCGGAGAAGACCATCAAGGCCGTCGACGAGCTCGACCGCGCCGTGCTCAGGGCCAAGACGTTCGCGGAGCAGGACGGCGAGACCCTCGTCATCACCACCGCCGACCACGAGACCGGCGGCCTGAGCATCGAGTCCGCCGACGAGGGCGACGAGTCCGGCGACGGCGACTCCGCCGAGGACGGCCCCTTCCCGATCGTCGGGCGCAGCGACCAGTTCGTCGTGGACTGGACGACCACCGGGCACACCGGCGTCGACGTCCCGCTGACCGCGTACGGTCCGGGTTCGGAGCTGTTCACCGGCACCTACGAGAACACCTACGTGTACTCCGCGATGCGGCTGGCCCTGCTGGGCTACTGACCTCCACCGCCGCAGGGCGGTCCCTCCACCGGGAGGGGCCGCCCCGCGGTGCGCCCGGCCGGTGCCCGCCGAAACCTCCTGTCCGGCACGACGGCGTGCTGGCACGATCGGCCCGTGAAGAGGACCGCCCCCGCCCTGATCGCCACCGCCCTGGCCTCCCTCGCGCTGACCGCGTGCAGCAGCACGAGCCTGTGCGCGGAACTGCCCGCCCCCACCGAGCAGCAGGTCGCCGTCGCGTCCCAGCGGGTGCAGGACCTCCCCGTGGAGGTCGAGGTCGAGCACGAGGGCGTCGACTGCTTCGTCGACCCGGGCACCCGCCGGTGGACCGAGGAGGCGGAGGAGGAGGCCTGACCCTCCCGCCGGGCCGCCCCCCTGGCAAGGCCCCCGCCGGTCCTGGGACGCCGCACGCTGCTGCCGCCGGCGGCGGCCTGCGTGACGCACCGTGCCGCCGCAGGGGTGCCCGACGAGGACGACGGGCCCGCCGGGGCGGACGTGCTGCCCGACGAGGGCGAGGAGTTCGCCGCCACGCCGCACGAGGCGGGGATCCCGGGACAGCGGCCGGTCGGCCACGCGCGGTGAGCTAACGGTGACCGGCCTGTGCGCGGCACGCTGCGTCCCCACCGCGGCGACGCACCCCGCCGGCAGCACCCGGCGCACGAGGAGAGGAACCCCATGCCCCACCCGAGGAGCGGAGCGCCCGGTCGCGCACTCCCCCCCGTCGCGCGCCCGGCCGCGCGGGCCGCCGCGGCGGTGCTGCTCGCCGCCTGCGGCACCGCACCCGGCACCGCGCTGGACGCGGGGGTCGACCCCGCG
>NZ_BAABIL010000180.1:0-14145 GCF_039542765.1 Kineococcus glutinatus | reverse complement strand
GAACAGCGACCCCGTCAGCCCCAGCACCGCCAGCAGCGAGAAGACCAGCGCGGCGGTCTGCCCCGGGGTGCTGCGCACGTCGAAGGACGCGAAGCGGCTGACGCCCTCGAACGTCACCGACCCCAGCCCGTCGGGCAGCTCGATCGTCTGGCCCGGCGTGAGCCGCAACCCCAGCGGGCGCCCCTCGTCGGTCTGCACCGCCTGCATCCGGCTGGTGTCCAGCGTGTACACCGACTGCGGGGTGCCGGAGTCCAGGCCGAGGTCGCCGGTGTAGACGACCAGCGCCAGCAGCGGGTTGGCGTCGTCGGGGAACGCCGAGACCGCCGAGCCGTCCGCGGCGGTGCTCGCCGTCGGGATGAACACGCCCTGCAGGCCCAGCTGCACGCGCTCGCCGTCCGCGTCCCGCGCGTCCGGCACCTTGATCGTGCCGCTGGAGTTGTAGTTGCCGTCCTGCGGAAGGAACGGGACAGGCCCGCTCTTCACGGTGCGCCCGCTGCCGTCCCGGATCGTGACGACGGGCGCGTAGCCGTTCCCGGACAGCGAGATCTGGGTGCCGCCCAGCTGGGCCGGCTCGTTGACCTGCACCCGCTGGGTGACGGCGGCCTCCCCGGGGGCCGGGACGAGGGTGACGTCCGCGGCGAACTGGCGGGGCTGGCCGAGCTGGCTGGCCTGCTCCTCCTCGAAGCGCACGTGCATCTCGTCCAGCGTCAGGGCGAACGGCGGCACGTCCTCCTCCCCGGCCCACGCCCCCGCGGAGAACGAGTCGAACTCCACGCCGGTGAACGTCTCCCCCACCACGACGAGGCGCTGCGCGGAGTAGCCCAGCAGCGAACCGGCGGCCACCGACACGAGGATGCCGACGAGGGAGAGGTGGAAGAGCAGGTTGCCGCTCTCGCGGTGGTGGCCGCGCTCGGCGGCCAGGCTCGCCCCCTCCCCGCCGCCCTCGGTGCGCACGTCCACCCGGAAGCGGCCCGCGCGCAGCGCCTCCCGCGCGGCGGCGACCACCTGCGCCGTCCCCGCCGCCACCGCCAGCTCCCGGTGCTCCGGCAGCCGGTCCAGCCGCGCCGGGGTCCGGGGCGGGCGGGCCCGCACCGCGCGCCAGTGCACCCCCACCCGCGGCAGCACGCAGCCCACGAGCGACACGAACAGCAGCAGGTAGATCGCGGAGAACCACACCGAGGTGTAGACGTCGAACACCTGCAGGCGGTCCAGCCACGGCCCGGCGGTGGTGTGGGTGCGCAGGTACTCCCCGACGCCCGCGGGGTCGATGGAGCGCTGCGGGACCACCGAGCCCGGCACCGCCGCCACCGCCAGCAGCATGAGCAGGAACAGCGCCGTGCGCATGCTGGTGAGCTGCCGCCACGCGTAGCGCAGCAGCTCCCACGGACCCAGCGCGGGCAGGTTCGGCTCCCGCCGCGGCCCGCCGTCGGCGGGGGTCAGCGGGTCCAGGTGCGTCTCGTCACCGCGACCCGGCGGCCGCGCGGTGCCGGGCTCCGCGGTGCCGGGCCGGGCGGTGCCGGGCCGGGCGGTGCCGGGTGCACCGGTCTCGGGTGGGGTCACGTCAGATCACCGTCTCCTCCGCCCACCCGAACGGCGCGCGCAGCGCACGGGCGAGGGCGTCGAACGTGTCGGTCACGAGCAGCAGGCCGACCACCACCAGCAGCAGCCCGCCGAAGCGCTTGACCGCCACGTGGTGGCGGCGCAGCACGGCCACGGCGCGCATCCCGTGGCCGAACGCCAGCGCGAGCAGCAGGAACGGGATGCCCAGGCCCGCGGAGTACGCCACGGCCAGGCCCGCGCCGCGCGCGGAGGTGCCGCTGTCGTAGGTCAGCGCCGTGATCGAGGCCAGCACCGGGCCGAAGCACGGGATCCAGCCGAAGCCGAACACCGCGCCCAGCAGCGGCGCCCCCAGCAGCCCCGCCCGCGGCCGCCAGCGCAGGCGCAGCTCCCGCTGCGCCCACGCCGGCTCGGCGAGGAACAGCACGCCCATCAGCACCACCACCGCGCCCAGCACCCGGCGCAGCCCGTACTGCGAGGCGGCCAGCGCGTTGCCGAGGCCCCCGAGGCTGAAGCCGATGAGGACGTAGACCGCGGTGAACCCGGCGACGAACAGCGCCGCGCCGGCCACCAGGCGGGAGCGGCGCTGCTGCTCCAGCGCCGTGCCCGACATGCCGGTGACGTAGCCGAGGAACCCCGGCACCAGCGGCAGCACGCACGGGGACAGGAACGAGACGAGACCGGCCAGCAGCGCGACCGGCACCGCCAGCGCCAGCGACCCGGACGCGACGGCGGCCTGCAGGTCCTGGGTCACCCCGCGGCCCCCGCGGACGCCGCGGACGGCTCCGCCGCCGGGGTGCCGGCCGCCGGCTGCTCGGTGAGCACCCGGTCGATCATGTCGGTCAGGGTGCCCGCCTCCACCTGCCCGGCGACCGCCGCGGCGATGCGCCCCTGCGCGTCCAGCACGACCGTCGTGGGCGTCGCCACCGCGGCGATCCCCCGCTCGCGCAGCGCCAGCAGCGCCGTGCCGGCGGAGTCGCGGATGCTGGGGTACGTCACGCCGAACGTCTCGTGGAAGGCGCGCACCGCCTCCGGGCTGTCGTTGCGGGTGTTGATCCCGAGGAACCGCACCCCCTGCGCGGCGTAGTCCTCGGAGATGCCCTGCAGCGTCGGGGCCTCCGCCCGGCACGGCGGGCAGTCGGCGTACCAGACGTTCAGGACGACGACGGAGCCGCGCAGGTCGGCCAGGTCGACGGGCTCGCCCTCGACCGTCTCCCCGCTCAGCTCCACCGCGGGGGTGCGCTCCGCCGCCGCGATCTCCCGGGTGGTGCCCGCCCCGTCCACGTACCCCTGCCCGGGGGCCGCCAGCCCGTCGCCGGAGCTGCACCCGGCCAGCAGCGCCGCGGCCAGCAGCACCCCGGCCCCGCGCACCCCGCCCACGCCCGTCACGCCCCCGGCACCTGCGGCACCGGCGGCAGCAGGTCGCGGCACGGCTCGGCGTACGACACCCCCCGCAACCGCTGCCCCTCGAAGTGCAGCGACGTCACCGACGCCAGCGTGCACTCCCGCCGGCGCGGGTCGTGCGCCAGCCGGCGGCGCTCCGCCGTGCAGCGCGTCACCCAGATCGGCAGCTGGTGGCTGACCAGCACCGACTCCCGGCCCGGCGCGGCGTCGCGGGCGTCGCGCACCGCCGCCGTCATCCGCCGCACCTGCTCCCGGTAGGACTCCCCCCACGACGGCCGCAGCGGGTTCCACACCAGCAGCCACGTGCGCGGGTCGCGGACCGCGCCCCAGCCCTGCCCGACGACCCGGCCCTCGAACCGGTTGCCGGCCTCCACCACCCGCGCGTCCGTGCCCAGCGACAGCGCCAGCGCATCGGCGATCGGGGTGGCCGTCTCCTGCGCCCGCTGCAGCGGGGAGGCGGTGACGGCGGCCACGTCGCGGCCGGCGAAGTGCTCCGCCAGCCGCTGCGCCATCGCCCGGCCGCGCTCGGAGAGCCGGAAGCCGGGCAGGCGCCCGTAGAGCACGCCGTCGGGGTTGTGCACCTCCCCGTGCCGGACGAGGTGCACGGTCGTCCGGGGTGCACCGGTGGCCGCGGCGGCGCTCACGCGGCACCCCCCGCGGCGGCGGCGGCCCGCGCGGCGTGCGGCAGGGCGTCCAGCACCCGGTCCAGCGCCGCGTCGTCGTGGCTGGCGGACAGGAACCACGCCTCGAACGCGCTCGGCGGCAGGTGCACCCCGCGCTCGAGCATCGCGTGGAAGAACGCCCGGAACGCCGGCAGGTCCTGCTGCCGGGCCGCCTCGTAGTCGTGCACCTCGCCCAGCGCCGTGAAGAAGACGCTGAACATGCTGCCGGCGGAGTTGACCAGGTGCGGCACGCCCGCGGCGGACAGCGCCTCGCCCACCGCGCGGGAGACGACGCCCGCGGCCCGCTCCACCGCCGCGTACACCTGCGGGGTGCAGCCGCGCAGCGTCGCCAGGCCCGCGGCCGTCGCCACCGGGTTCCCCGACAGGGTGCCGGCCTGGTAGACGGGCCCGGCCGGGGCCAGGTGCGCCATCACGTCGGCGCGACCGCCGAACGCCGCCGCCGGGAAGCCGCCGCCCATGACCTTGCCGAAGGTCAGCAGGTCCGGGGCGTGCTCGGGGCCGAGGCCCTCGTGGCCGTACCAGCCGGCCGCCGACACCCGGAAGCCCGTCATGACCTCGTCGGAGACCAGCAGCGCCCCGTGCGCGCGGGTCACCCGGCGCAGCGCGGCGGTGAAGCCCGGCCGCGGCGGCACGACGCCCATGTTGCCCGCGGCGGCCTCGGTGATGACGCATGCGATGCGCTCGCCGTGCTCGGCGAAGACGGCCTCCAGCGCGTCGACGTCGTTGTAGGGCAGCACGAGGGTGTCGGCCGCGGCGGCGCCGGTGACGCCGGGGGTGTCGGGCAGCGCGAACGTCGCCAGGCCCGAGCCGGCGGAGGCCAGCAGCGCGTCGACGTGGCCGTGGTAGTGCCCGGCGAACTTCACCACCGCCGGGCGGCCGGTGAACCCGCGCGCCAGCCGGATGGCGCTCATCGTGGCCTCGGTGCCGGAGCTGACCAGGCGCAGCTGCTCCACGGGCTCCACGCGGGCGACGATCTCCTCCGCGAGCAGCACCTCCCGCTCGGTGGGGGTGCCGAAGGAGAAGCCCTCGGCCGCGGCGGCGGTCACGGCGGCGAGCACGTCGGGGTGGGCGTGGCCGAGGATCATCGGCCCCCAGGAGCAGACGAGGTCGACGTACTCGCGCCCGTCGGCGTCGCGCAGCCAGGGGCCGCGCGCGCTCGCGACGAAGCGGGGGGTGCCGCCGACGGCGCGGAAGGCCCGCACCGGCGAGTTGACGCCGCCGGGGATGACGCGTGCGGCTCGGTCGAAGAGGGCCTCGGAGGCGGGCGCCGCCCGGGGCAGCAGCTCGGTGGGGCCGGGAGAGGTCGCACTCACGCCCTCCAGTGTCGCAAGGGTTGCTGGGAGCGCCCGCCCCCGGGGGCGGTGGGCGCCCCTCGGGCCCGCTTCCGCCTCGCCCATCTCCGGGTTCGGGCGGTCCGAGAGCGGCTCCGGTGCGCCCGAACCCGGAGATGGGCGAGGCGGGGATGGGCGAGGCGGGGATGGGCGAGGCGGGGGGAGCGGCGCCGGGGCGTCAGGGCGCGGCGGGTTCCGGCCAGCCCGAGGCCGGGTCCGCCAGCAGCCGCAGCAGCGCCTCGACGCTCTGCGGCACCTCCTGCCCCGTCGTGTCGAGCTGGCGCTCGGCGTCCCAGCGGCGCGAGGCCTCGTACTGCAGCCGCACGAGCGCCTCGGGCACGTCCCGGCCGCGCCCGGCCGCGCGCTGCAGGCAGGTGGACAGCGACGGCAGCACCGCCACGAGCCGCACCGGCAGCCCCCGCAGCGCCGGCTCCCACACCCCGCGGGCGTCGCTGGGGCGCAGCACGTCGGTGACGACGACGTCGGCGCCCGACTCCGCCAGGGAGCGGGCCAGCGCGCAGGTGGCGCGGACCGCGGCCAGCCACTGCACGGGCTGCTCGGGGTCGTGCACGTCGCCGCGGTCCACCCGGCCCTGCCGCACCAGCCCCCACACCTGGTCCACGTCCACGTGCGCGGCGAGCCGGCGGGTGGCGCACCAGCCCTCCGCGAGCGTCGACTTGCCCGCACCGGCGGGTCCGGCCAGCAGCACCACGATGCCCGTCACGGCCTGCAGCCTTCCGCACTCGGGGAGCGAGGGCGAGAGCGGCGCCCCCGCGATGCCGCACACCCCGCCACGCGTAATCATTTGATGACCTACGGTAGTGGCGACGACAGAGCGGCGGCGGAGGTCACAGGTGCTCGGAGTCCACGGCGCCGGAGCCGACGACCCGACCGGCGCGCTGCTCGCCGCCCTCGCCGCCAGCCCCCGGGTCGGGGTGCTCGTCTCCCGCCCGGTCCCCGGGGCCGACGGGGCCGTGGACTTCCTCGTCGAGCACGACAACGCCGCCGCGCGCGAACAGCTCGGCACCGGCCCCCTCGTCGGCCGGCGCATGCGGGAGGTCTTCCCCGAGCACCCCGGCTCCGCCTACCCGCTCTACCGGCAGGCGCTCGCCGAGGGCGGCACCCACCGCACCACCACCGTTTTCCCCTCCCCCGAGCACCCCCACCTCGACGGGCACGTCTTCGACGTGGAGGTCCACGCCGCCGGCGGCCGTCTCGTCGTGCAGTTCCGCGACGAGACGGCCCGCGAGCGCGACCGGGAGGCGCTGGCCGCCAACGAGCGGCGCTTCCGCGCCCTCGTGGAGCACGCCACGGACGTCGTGCAGCTCTTCGACGCCGACGGCCGCACCCGCTACGTCAGCCCGGCCGTCGAGCAGATCCTCGGCCACCGCCCCCAGGAGGTGCTCGGCCGGCACTACAACACCCTCGTGGTGCCCGAGCAGCACGCCTTCCTCGACGACTCCTTCGCCGCCGTCCTCGCCGCCAGCCCCAAGCAGCTCATCAGCCTCGACCTGCAGGTCCTCACCGCCGACGGGGAGCGGCGCTGGATCGGGGCCCGCCTCACCAACCTGCTCGGCGACCCCGCGGTGGGCGCGGTCGTCGCCAACTGGCGCGACGTCACCGAGAACCGCGCCCTCGCGCACCGCCTGGAGCACGAGAGCATGCACGACCCCCTCACCGGCCTGCCCAACCGCCGGTTCCTCGACGAGCTGCTCTCCCACGCCGTCGCCCGGCTGCGGCGCGGGGAGCACGCCACCGCCCTGCTGTTCTGCGACGTCGACCACTTCAAGGTCGTCAACGACAGCCTCGGCCACGCCGCCGGCGACGCGCTCCTCGTCGACGTCGCCAAGCGGCTGCGCTCCGCGCTGCGCCCCAGCGACGTCGTGGCCCGCTTCGGCGGCGACGAGTTCGTCGTGCTGTGCGAGGACCTCGAGCACGACTCCGACGCCTTCACCGTCGCCGAGCGCGTGCAGACCGCGCTGCACGGCGACTACGTCCTCGACGGCCAGGACGCCACCGTCACCACGTCGATGGGACTGACGCTGCTGCGCCCGACCAGCACCGCGCCCGACGCGCTCAGCGAGGCCGACGCCGCGCTCTACGAGGCAAAGCGCGGCGGGCGCGCCCGCGTCGAGGCGTTCACCCCCCGGATGCGCGCCCAGTGGCGGCACCGGCTGGACACGGAGTCCGGTCTGCGCCGCGCCCTGCAGGCCGGGGAGCTCGACCTGCACTACCAGCCGATCATCGACCTGCGCGACGGGCGGATCAGCCACGTCGAGGCGCTGCTGCGCTGGCAGCCGCCGGACGCGGAGATGCTGTTCCCGGGTGCCTTCCTGCCGGTGGCGGAGGAGACCAGCCTCATCGTGGACCTCGGCGGCTGGGTGCTGGAGGAGGGCATCGCCCGGGCGGCGCGCTGGCACCGGGAGCTGCCCACCGCACCGTGCGTCAGCCTCAACGTCGCCGGCCGCCAGCTGCACGACGCCGCCTTCCTGCGCACCGTGGAGCGCCTCCTCGACGAGCACCGCCCCCCGCCGGGCAGCATCGAGCTGGAGGTCTCCGAGCGGCTGCTGGTGGAGGACACCGCGTCGCTGGCGCGGACCCTGCACCGGCTGCGGGAGCGGGGCGTGCACGTGGGGCTGGACGACTTCGGGGCGGGGCAGACGTCGCTGGCGTGGCTGCAGCAGCTGCCCTTCGACACCCTCAAGCTGGACCGCTCCCTGGTGCGGGACCTGCCCGCCGCGGCGCCCAGCGCGGTGGTGCAGGCGCTGGCCCAGCTCAGCCGGCGGCTCGACATCGCCACCATCGCCGAGGGCGTGGAGACCACCGAGCAGCTCGACGCCGTCACCGAGCTCGGCTGCGCGCACGCGCAGGGGTTCCTGCTGTGCCGGCCGGTGCCGGCCGCGGCGCTGGCCCCCCTGCTGGACGCCGGGCGGATCCCCGCCACCTCCGCCGGCACCGGGCGGGCCCCGGCGCAGGTGGCGGGGCCGTAGCCTGCCCGCGTGAGCGGGCGGTGGGCGGGGGCGCTGGTGGTGGCGGCGCTGGTGCTGGGCACCGGCGGCTGCGGGCCGGACGGGGCGGCGGCCCCCGCGGCGACGGTCACGGTGACGGCGAGCGCCCCCACCGCGGCACCCACCGCGGCACCCACCGCCGCACCCACCACCGCGGCATCCGCCACCGCGCCACCGCTGACGTGGACCCCCGACCGGATCAGCGGCACGCAGGGGTCCTTCACCTACGACGTCGAGCTGCCCCGGTTCTCCGGCTCGGCCGTTGCAGATGCGGTCGACCGGCGCGTGCAGGCATCGGTGCGCGACACCGTCGACACCGCCCGGCGCACCGTCCTGCCCGGCGACGCCCCGCGCACCCTGACGGGCACCGGCACGGTGACGACCGACGACGGGCGCACCGTGCAGGTGCACTTGACGTACGTGGACTCCACCGAGGGCACCGCGCACCCGACCACGTCCGTCGCCACCGTCGCGCTCGACGCCTCCGACGGCTCACCGCTCACCCTCGACGCGGTGTTCCGCGACGAGGCCGCCGCCCAGGCCGTCCTCGCCGACGAGGTGCGCCGGCTCGCGGCCGCCGCCGGCGAGGAGGTGACGGCCCAGGACGGCCTGGCGCCGCGGCGGGAGAACTGGGCGGCGTGGCAGACGACACCGCAGGGCATGGTGATCTCCTTCCAGGACCACCAGCTGGGCGGGCCCGGCCTGCGCGAGCACGTCGTGGGCTGGGACGTCGTCGAGCCGCTGCTCACCGACCGCGCCCGCGCGCTGCTCGCCCCCGCCACCTGAGCACCCGGTCGCCGGCGGGACCCCGGCGCACCCCCCGGCTCACTCCCCGGGGTAGCGCACCCCCAGCTGCCGGCGGATCCCGTCCATCGCGTCCATCAGCGCCACCGTCTCGTCCAGCGGCATCGCGGGGCTCTCCACCAGCCCGGCCCGCAGGCAGCGCTCCACCTCGGCGGCCTCGAACTGGTAGCCGCCGCCCTCCCAGGTCACCTCCACGGTCTCCGGCTCCGCCCCGTCGCGCTCCACGCGCAGCACCGGCGGGCGGAAGAACAGCTCCGGCAGCACGATCCGCCCCTCGCTGCCCGCGACCACCGCCGCCGCCGGCACCGAGGCCCGCAGCGTCGCCAGGCCCGTCGCCAGCGCGCCACCGGCGTGCTGCGACGTCCACGTCACGGCCTCGTCGACGCCGGTGGCACCCACCACGCCCAGCGCGCGCACCTCCTGCGGCACGCCGAGCAGCATCGAGGCGAACGAGAGCGGGTAGATGCCCAGGTCCAGCAGCGCGCCACCGCCCCGCGCCGGGTCGTAGAGGCGGTGGGCGGGGTCGAAGGGCAGCGCGAAACCGAACGACGCGCTCACGTGCCGCACCTCGCCGACCACGCCGGCGGCGACGAGCTCCCGCAACCGCAGCACGCCCGGCTGCCAGCGCGCCCACATCGCCTCGCAGGCGAACACCCCGCGCCCGCGGGCGGCGGCCACCACCTCGCGCGCCTCGGCACCGGTGAGGGTGAAGGCCTTCTCCACCAGGACGTGCTTGCCGGCCTCGATCGCCGCGAGGGCGACCTCGGCGTGCTGGGCGTGCGGGGTGGCGACGTAGACGACGTCCACGTCGGGGTCGGCGAACAGCTCCGCGTAGCTGCCGTGGGCGCGCGGGCGAGGCGCACCGCCGGCGACGGGCAGCCCGGCGGCGAAGGCCTCGGCGCGCTCGGCGCTGCGCGAGCCCACGGCGACGAGCTCGCTGCCGCCCAGCAGCGGCAGGTCGGCGGCGAAGCTGCGGGCGATGCCCCCGGTGGCGGCGACGCCCCAGCGGACGGGCCGGCCGGCGTAGGGGTCGGGGGTCGCGGTGGGAGCGCTCTCGGCGGTCGTCATGGCGCCATGATCCACGGTGCGGGTCCCGCGCGGCAGTGCGGCGGGGGCGCGGCGCCCCTACCGTCGGGAGCGCCACCACCGCGACGACGCGGCCCCACCCCTGCGCCCCGCCCCGGGAGACCCGCGTGCCCAGCAGCGAGAACGTCCCCGCACCCACCCCCGGCAGCACCCCCGGCAGCACCCCCGGCAGCACCGGCCGCCACCGCTGGCTGGTCCTGGCCGTCCTGGGCCTGGCCCAGCTCATGGTCGTGCTGGACGCCACGATCGTGAACATCGCCCTGCCCAGCGCCCAGCAGGACCTCGGCTTCGCCGACGCCGACCGGCAGTGGGTCATCACCGCCTACTCGCTGGCCTTCGGCGGGCTGCTGCTGCTGGGCGGGCGGCTGGCGGACCTGCTGGGCCGGCGCACCACCCTGCTCGCGGGCCTGGCGGGCTTCGCGCTGGCCTCGGCGGCGGGCGGGATGGCCGACACCCTCGGCTGGCTGGTCGCGGCGCGCGCCGGGCAGGGCGTCTTCGGGGCGCTGCTGGCCCCCTCGGCGCTGTCGCTGCTGACGGTGACGTTCACCGACCCGCGCGAGCGCGGCCGGGCGTTCGGGGTGTTCGGGGCGCTGGCCGGTGCCGGCGCGGCGATCGGCCTGCTGCTGGGCGGGGTGCTCACGGAGTACCTGGACTGGTCGTGGTGCCTCTACGTCAACGTGCCCATCGCGCTGGTCGCCGGGGCCGGGGCCCTGGTGCTCATCCCCCGCGGCGCCGACGCGCAGGGCGCCAGGCTGGACCTGCCCGGCACCGCCACGGCCGTGCTGGGTCTCGTGGCGCTGGTGTACGGGTTCTCCCGCGCGGAGCTGGACGGCTGGACGGCGCCGTGGACGCTGGGCTGCATCGCGGGCGGGGTGCTGCTGCTCGTGGCGTTCGTGCTGCTGGAGCGGCGGGTGGCCGAGCCGCTGCTGCCGCTGCGGGTCGTGCTGGACCGCCGCCGCGGGGGCGCCTACCTGGCGATCGCCCTGAGCGCGGTGGGCATGTTCGCGGTGTTCCTCTTCCTCACGTACTTCCTGCAGCGCACGCTGGGCTTCTCCCCGCTGCGGACGGGTTTCGCGTTCCTGCCGATGGTGGTGGGCATCGTCACCTCCTCCACGCAGGTCGTGCCGCGGCTGCTGCCGCGCGTGGGACCGCGGCCGCTCATCGTGCCGGGGCAGCTGCTGGGCGCCGCGGGGCTGGGGTGGCTGGCGACCCTGGAGGAGGGCGACGGGTACTGGGTGCACGTCCTGCCCGCGCTGGTCGTCATGGGCCTGGGGATGGGGCTGATCTTCGGTTCGTCGTTCAACACCGCCACGGCCGGTGCGCCGCGACGCGACGCCGGCGTGGCCTCGGCGCTGGTGAACACCGGTCAGCAGGTCGGCGGCGCGATCGGCACCGCGCTGCTGAACACCCTGGCGGCGAACGCGACGGCGGCGCGGCTGGCCGAGGCGGGAGGGCGCCCCACGCCGCAGCAGGTGGCCGCGGCGGTCGTGGCGGGCGAGTCGCGGGGGTTCCTCGTGGCCTCGCTGGTCTTCGTGCTGGCGGCCGCCGCCAGCGCCCTGCTGCTGCCCGGCGGCCCCACCCCCGCGCAGCACGGGGAGCCGGCCGGGGACCGCCCGGACACCACCCGGGCCTGAACCCGCCTCCGCCCTCGCCCGTCCTCGCGCTCGCCCGTCTTCGCGCTCGCCCGTCTTCGCGCTCGCCCGTCTCCGGGTTCGGGCGCTCCGCGGGGCGTGCTCCTGCGCCGAAACCCGGAGACGGGCGAGCGCGGCGCGGCGGGAGAGCGCCGAAACCCGGAGACGGGCGAGCGCGGCGCGGCGGGCTCAGCCCAGCCAGCGCTGCGCGGCCTCCAGCGCCCAGTACGTCAGCACCACCTGCGCGCCCGCGCGCCGCAGCGCCAGCAGGCTCTCCAGCGCCGCCCGCTCGCGGTCCACCGCGCCGGCCGCCGCCGCGAACTCGACCATCGCGTACTCCCCCGACACCTGGTACGCCGCCACCGGCACGTCCGCCACGTCGGCGACGGCGCGCACCACGTCCAGGTACGGCAGGCCGGGCTTCACCATGACGAGGTCGGCGCCCTCGGCAAGGTCCAGGCGCACCTCGCGCAACGCCTCGGCCACGTTCGCCGCCGGGTCCTGCTGGTAGGTGCGCCGGTCCCCGGACAGCTGGGAGTCCACGGCCTCCCGGAACGGGCCGTAGAACGCCGAGGCGTACTTCACCGCGTACGCCAGCAACCCCACGTCGGCGCGCCCGGCCGCGTCCAGCACGGCGCGCAGGTGCCCGATCTGCCCGTCCATCATCCCGCTCGGCCCCAGCAGGTGGGCGCCCGCCGCGGCCTGCGCCAGCGCCATCGACGCGTAGCGCTCCAGCGTGGCGTCGTTGTCCACCCGCCCGGCCGGGTCCAGCACCCCGCAGTGGCCGTGGTCGGTGAACTCGTCCAGGCACAGGTCCGCCATCAGGACGGTGTCGTCGCCCAGGGCGTCGCGCAGGTCCGCCAGCGCCACGTTGAGGACGCCGTCGGGGTCGTCGGCGCCCGACCCCAGCGCGTCGCGCCGCTCCGGCACGCCGAACAGCATCAGCCCGCCCACCCCCGCGGCCACGGCCTCGCGGGCGGCGGCCAGCAGGGAGGTGCGGGTGTGCTGCACGACGCCCGGCATCGAGCGGATCGGCTGCGGCTCGGTGGTGCCCTCGCGCACGAACAGCGGCAGCACGAGGTCGCTGGGGTGCAGCCGCACGTCGGTGACCAGCCGGCGCAGCGCCGCGGTGGAGCGCAGCCGGCGGGGGCGCACCGGCAGCGCCCCACCACCGGTGCCGGCCAGCGGGTGCGCCGAGGCGGCCCCCACCGGCAGGGCCGTGGCGCCGGAGGCGTGCCGGGCACCGATCAGCGGTCCCGCCGCCGCGCCCGGCCGCGACGCTGGCTGGGCCGCTGCGGCACCTCCCCGGCCTCCAGCGCGCTGCGGCGCAGGTCCGCGCCGTAGGCGGCGAGGGCGTCCACCAGCGAGTCGGCGTTCGGCTCCGCCGCCAGGACGTCGACGCGCAGCCCGTGCTCCTCGGCCGTCTTGGCGGTGGCCGGGCCGATGCAGGCCACCACCGTCGTCGGGTGCGGCTTGCCCGCGATGCCCACCAGGTTGCGCACCGTGGAGGAGGACGTGAACACGACGGCGTCGAACGCACCGGACTTGATGGCGTCGCGCACCGGGGCGGCGGGCGGCGCGGCGCGCACCGTGCGGTACGCGGTGACGTCGTCGACCTCCCAGCCGGCCTCCTGCAGCCCCGCCACCAGGGTGTCGGTGGCGATGTCCGCGCGCGGCAGCAGCACCCGGTTGATCGGGTCCAGCACCTCGTCGTAGGGCGGCCACACCTCCAGCAACCCCGAGGCGGACTGCTCGCCCTCGGGCACGAGGTCCGGCTCGATGCCCCACTCGCGCAGCGCCGCGGCCGTCACCCCGCCCACGGCGGCCACCTTCAGGCCGGAGAACGCGCGGGCGTCGAGGCCGAAGTCGCTGAACTTCTCCCGCACGGCGCGCACCGCGTTGACGCTGGTGAAACCGACCCATTCGTAGCGGCCGGTGACCAGGCCCTTGACGGCCTTCTCCATCTGCTGCGGGGTGCGCGGGGGCTCCACGGAGATGGTGGGCACCACGTCGCACGTCGCGCCGTGCTCGGCCAGGCGCGCGGTGACGCCACCGGCCTGCTGCTTCGTGCGCGGCACCAGCACCCGCCAGCCGAACAGCGGCTTCGTCTCGTACCACGAGGCCTGCTCGCGCAGGTCGACGACGTCACCGACGACCGCCATCACCGGGTGCTGCGGGTCGACCCCGGCGGCGGCGCGGCCCAGACCGGCCAGCGTCGTCGTCACCGTCTCCTGCGCGGTCGTCGTGCCCTGCACCGTGAGCGCCGCGGGGGTGCCCGCCCGGCGCCCGGCCTCCAGCAGCCCCGCCGCGGCGGTGGCCAGGTCGGCGGGCGCCCCGAGCAGCACCACGGTCGTGCCGGCACCCACGTGGCAGGACCAGTCCACCGCGCCGGCGGCGTCCACGACGTGCAGGCTCGTGGTGGCCGACGACGTCAGCGGCACACCGGCGTAGGCGGGCACGGCGCTGACGGCGGAGACACCGGGGACCACCTCGAACGGCACGTCCGCCTTGCGGCAGGCCGCCACCTCCTCGGCGAGCCCGGCGAAGGTGCCCGGGTCGCCGTCCATGAGCCGCACGACGCGGCAGCCGCCGCGGGCGGCGCGCACCCCGAGGCGGGCGCGGGTGGCGCGCGCCAGGGCCG
>NZ_BAABIL010000179.1:0-9915 GCF_039542765.1 Kineococcus glutinatus | reverse complement strand
GTGCCGTGCGGCTCAACGTCGACGTCGACCCCGACGTCCTCGGCGGCCTGCGGGTGAAGGTCGGCGACGAGGTCATCGACGGCACCATCAGCAGCCGCCTCGCGGAAGCGCGTCGCAGGCTCGCTGGTTGACACCACAGGGCCCCCGGCCCGCGTGAGCAGCCCGAACGGCGCTCCACCCCCCAGAACAGCGCACCACCACCAAGGAGAGCAGGGCACCGACATGGCCGAGCTGACCATCCGCCCGGAGGAGATCCGGGACGCGCTCGACGCCTTCGTGGCGTCGTACGACCCCGGCACCGCCGCGCGCGACGAGGTCGGGCGCGTGACCGAGGCCGGTGACGGCATCGCGCGCGTGGAGGGCCTGCCCTCCGTCATGGCCAACGAGCTGCTGCGCTTCCAGGACGGCACGCTCGGCCTGGCCCTCAACCTCGACGTCCGCGAGATCGGCGTCGTCGTCCTCGGCGACTTCTCCGGCATCGAGGAGGGCCAGGAGGTCCACCGCACGGGTGAGGTCCTCTCCGTGCCCGTCGGCGACGACTACCTCGGCCGGGTCGTGGACCCGCTGGGCAACCCGATCGACGGCAAGGGCGCGATCAGGGCCGAGGGCACCCGCGCCCTGGAGCTGCAGGCCCCCACGGTCGTGCAGCGCCAGGAGGTCCGCGAGCCGCTGCAGACCGGCATCAAGGCCATCGACGGCATGATCCCGATCGGTCGCGGCCAGCGCCAGCTCATCATCGGCGACCGCCAGACGGGCAAGAGCGCGATCGCGATCGACACGATCCTCAACCAGCGCGAGAACTGGGCCTCGGGCGACCCGAAGAAGCAGGTCCGCTGCATCTACGTCGCCATCGGCCAGAAGGGCTCCACCATCGCGGGCGTCCGGCGCTCGCTGGAGGAGGGCGGGGCGATGGAGTACACCACCATCGTCGCGGCCCCCGCCTCGGACCCGGCCGGCTTCAAGTACCTGGCGCCCTACACCGGCTCCGCCATCGGCCAGCACTGGATGTACGGCGGCAAGCACGTCCTCATCGTCTTCGACGACCTGTCCAAGCAGGCCGAGGCCTACCGCGCCGTGTCGCTGCTGCTGCGCCGCCCGCCGGGCCGCGAGGCCTACCCCGGCGACGTCTTCTACCTGCACTCCCGCCTGCTGGAGCGCTGCGCGAAGCTGTCCGACGACCTGGGCGGCGGCTCGATGACCGGCCTGCCGTTCATCGAGACCAAGGGCAACGACGTCTCGGCGTACATCCCGACCAACGTCATCTCCATCACCGACGGGCAGATCTTCCTGCAGTCGGACCTCTTCAACGCCAACCAGCGTCCCGCCATCGACGTCGGCGTCTCCGTCTCCCGCGTCGGCGGCGCCGCCCAGATCAAGGCGATGAAGTCGGTCTCGGGCACGCTGAAGCTGGACCTGGCGCAGTACCGCTCGATGGAGGCGTTCGCGATGTTCGCCTCCGACCTCGACGCCGCCTCGCGCCGCCAGCTGGAGCGCGGTGCCCGCCTGGTGGAGCTGCTCAAGCAGCCGCAGTACTCGCCGTACCCCGTGGAGGAGCAGGTCGTCTCCATCTGGGCGGGCACCACCGGCAAGTTCGACTCGGTGGCCGTCGCCGACGTCCTGCCGTTCGAGCAGCAGTTCCTCGCCCACCTGCGCCGTGCGCAGCCGGGCATCCTCCAGGCCATCCGCGAGACCAAGGTCCTCGACGACGCCGCGAAGGCCGCCCTGGAGCAGGAGCTGGAGCGCTTCCGCCCGCAGTTCACCGCGAGCGACGACTCCGCCTCCGTGCCGCAGGACGGGGAGCAGGGCCGCGTCGACGAGGGCGACGTGCTGCAGGAGCAGATCACCACGTCGCGTCGCGGCGGCGCGCACGCCGCTCAGTGACGACCGTCCCGACGAGGCAGGAGGGCTAGGACATGGCAGGCCAGCTGCGGGCCTACCGGCGGCAGATCCGCTCGGTGCAGGCGACGAAGAAGATCACCCGCGCGATGGAGCTCATCGCGGCGTCGCGGATCGTCAAGGCCCAGGCGGCGGTCAGGGCCTCCTCGCCCTACGCGCGTGCCCTCACCCGGGCGGTCTCGGCCGCCGCGGCGAACAGCACGCTCGAGCACCCGCTCATCACGGAGAAGCCCGACGTGCGGCGCGCGGCGCTGGTCCTGCTGACCAGCGACCGCGGCCTCGCGGGGGCCTACTCCTCCTCCGTCCTGAAGGAGGGGGAGCGGCTGGCGGCCACCCTGCGCGAGGAGGGCAAGGAGGTCCTGCCCTACCTGGTGGGCCGCAAGGCGGCGGCGTTCTACCGCTTCCGCCGCCGCGACATCACGGCGGAGTGGGCCGGGTTCACCGACAAGCCGGCGTTCCAGGACGCCAAGGAGATCGGCGACCGCCTCGTCGCGGACTTCGGCAAGGACGAGAACGAGGGGGGCGTCGACGAGATCCACGTCGTCTACACCCACTTCGTGAACATGGTGACCCAGGAGCCGCGGGTCATCCGGCTGCTGCCGCTGGAGGTCGTGGAGGGCGTCGCGGGGCCGGCCGACGGTGAGCTCACCCCGCTGTACAGCTTCGAGCCGAGCCCGGAGGACGTGCTCGACCAGCTGCTGCCGCAGTACGTGACGAGCCGCATCTTCAACTGCCTCCTGCTGGCGGCGGCCTCCGAGCTCGCCGCCCGCCAGCGGGCCATGAAGAGCGCGACGGACAACGCGGAGGAGCTGGTGAAGAACCTGACGCGCCTGGCGAACAACGCCCGGCAGTCGGAGATCACCCAGGAGATCACCGAGATCGTCGGCGGCGCCGACGCCCTCGCCTCCGCCGGCTCGTCCTCCTGACGCACCGCGCACCCACGACGACCACCCGACAGATGATCACCACCGAGGAGCGATCATGACCGCGACCGCCACCGAGACGCCGAGCACCACCGGAGGTGGCGCGACCGGCCGCATCGCCCGCGTCATCGGCCCCGTCGTCGACGTCGAGTTCAGCGCCGACGCCATGCCGGAGATGAACAACGCCCTGCAGGTCGACGTCACGCTCGGCGGGCAGACGCAGACCATCACGCTGGAGGTGGCATCCCACCTCGGCGAGAACATGGTGCGCGCCATCTCCATGAAGCCCACCGACGGCATGGTGCGCGGTGCGCCCGTGCGCGACACCGGTGCGCCCATCTCCGTGCCCGTCGGCAACGCGACGCTGGGCAAGGTCTTCAACGCCATCGGCGACGTGCTCAACCTCGAGCCCGGTGAGCGCTTCGAGGTGACCGAGCGCTGGCCCATCCACCGCAAGGCACCCGCGTTCGACCAGCTGGAGTCCAAGACCCAGATGTTCGAGACGGGCATCAAGGTCATCGACCTGCTGACGCCCTACGTGCAGGGCGGCAAGATCGGCCTCTTCGGTGGCGCGGGCGTCGGCAAGACCGTGCTCATCCAGGAGATGATCCAGCGCGTCGCGCAGGACCACGGCGGCGTGTCGGTGTTCGCCGGCGTCGGTGAGCGCACCCGCGAGGGCAACGACCTCATCGGCGAGATGGCCGAGGCCGGCGTCTTCGACAAGACGGCCCTGGTCTTCGGGCAGATGGACGAGCCGCCGGGCACCCGCCTTCGGGTGGCGCTGTCCGCGCTGACGATGGCGGAGTACTTCCGCGACGTGCAGAAGCAGGACGTGCTCCTGTTCATCGACAACATCTTCCGGTTCACCCAGGCCGGCTCCGAGGTCTCGACCCTGCTGGGCCGCATGCCCTCCGCGGTGGGCTACCAGCCCACGCTGGCCGACGAGATGGGCGTGCTGCAGGAGCGCATCACCTCCACCCGCGGCCACTCGATCACCTCGCTGCAGGCGATCTACGTCCCCGCGGACGACTACACCGACCCGGCGCCCGCCACGACGTTCGCGCACCTGGACGCCACGACGGAGCTGTCCCGCGAGATCGCCTCGCGCGGTCTGTACCCGGCCGTGGACCCGCTGGCCTCGACCTCGCGCATCCTGGACCCGCTGTACATCAGCAAGGACCACTACGCGACCGCGGTGCGGGTCAAGCAGATCCTGCAGCGCAACAAGGAGCTGCAGGACATCATCGCCATCCTCGGCGTGGACGAGCTGTCGGAGGAGGACAAGCTGACGGTGAGCCGCGCGCGGCGCATCCAGCAGTTCCTGTCGCAGAACACGTACATGGCGGAGAAGTTCACCGGTGTGGCCGGCTCCACCGTGCCGCTGCGCGACACGATCGAGGGCTTCTCCAAGATCTGCGACGGCGACCTCGACCACATCGCCGAGCAGGCCTTCTTCAACGTCGGTGGCCTCGAGGACGTCGAGCGCAACTGGGCTCGCATCCAGAAGGAGACCGAGGGCCGCTGAGCCCTCCGGGGTGGCCCGCCGTGCAACGGTGGGCCGCCCCCGCACGACCGCATACCATGCACGAACGACGACGGAGGAGGATCGCGTGGCTCAGCTGCAGGTCGAGCTGGTCGCCGCGGACCGGCAGGTCTGGTCCGGTGAGGCGAGCATGGTGCGCGCCCGTACCGCGGAGGGGGAGATCGGCATCCTGGCCGGTCACGAGCCGCTGCTGGCGATCCTCGGGTCCGGCAACGTGGTGATCACCGCAGCGGGCGGTGAGGGGATCTCCGCCGCCGTCGACGGTGGTTTCCTCTCCGTCGACCACGACCGGGTCACCCTGGTCGCCGAGACCGTCGAGGTCGGTGGCGGGTCCGCCGCTCCCGCCGCGCACTGACGAGACGGACCGCCGTGGGGCCGTTCCTCCTCTCCCTGGAGATCATCGGCGCCACGGCCGTCCTGGTCGTCCTGGCCCTCCTCGCGGTGGTGGTACGCCGCCGGACGCTCATCGGCCGGGTCGGCAGCTTCGACTGCTCGGTGCGCACCGAGTCCCGCGGCCGGCGGCACTGGACCCTCGGCGTGGCGCGCTACGAGGTCGACCGCCTCGACTGGTATCGGATGTTCTCCTTCTCCCTGCGCCCCTCGTGCAGCTACGCACGGGGGGCGCTCGACGTCGCGGGGCGTCGCGAGCCCGGCGGTGCCGAGGCCCTCGCCGTGCAGCCCGGCGCCATCGTCGTGGAGTGCCGCCATCGCGGGCAGGACCTCGAGATGGCCATGAGCCCGGACGCCTACACCGGCCTCGCCTCGTGGCTGGAGTCCTCCCCGCCGGGGCACAACGTCAACGTGGCCTGAGCCACCGGCCCGCACCGGGCACCCGCCCGCCCGTGCTCACCCGAGCAGCTCCCGCGCCCGCCGGGCGTCCTCGGGGAACACCATGACGCGGGGCCCCTCCGTCGTGGGGGCGAGCGTGGCGCGGATGCCGGCCTCCTGCAGCGCGAGGCGCTGCAGCTCCGCCTCGACGAACGTCCCGGGCGTGGACACCACCTCCAGCAGCCCGTACTCGTCCGTGCCGCCCTGCTGCGGGCGCCGCTCCACGAGGGAGTGCCCCGAGGAGAAGGTCCAGCGCAGCAGCAGCACCAGCACCCCGACGGCCACGAAGGCGACCACCGGGCCGAGCAGGGAGTGGTAGCTGCCCCACGTCACGGGCCCAGTGTGCGCCCGCCGCCGCCTTCCGGCGCCCCGCGCTGCGCGCGTCGCCACCCACCCGTCCCCAACCACCGCTCCAGGTCACCGAACGGCAACGGTGCGTCAAAACAATGACGCTCGGGTAGTGATGGATGGCAGTCTGTGTTCGGCCCGCAGCGACGCGTCGGCAGTGCCTCCCCGTTCCGGGACGGGTGCAACCGATCCGCCGCCGACGGCGTCAGAGAACACGTGGGCGCACCCGCGCCCCGCGACCAGCAAGCGCACCACAGCACTCGCCGGCCCCGGCCGGCTTCCTCGGGGGAGGACTGATGGCAGTGGACATCGCTGCGGAGCCGCGCCGCGACACCATCGACGGCGGCTACGTGGAAGAAGAACAACCAGGACGCCTCGTCCGCCTGCACGGGCGGCTGGACGTCCACTCCGTGCCGGACGTGCGCGAGGCGCTGCACCGCGCCGTCGACGGCGGCACCGGAGACCTCGTCGCCGGCCTCGGCGACGCGCACATCGCCGACGCCACCGGCCTCGGCGTCCTCGTCGGCGCCCACCGCCGCGCGCAGCGGCAGGGGCGGCGCCTCGTCCTGGACGACGTGCCGCCGCCCGTGCTGCGGCTGCTGCGCGTCACGCGGCTGTACCGGGTGCTGCCGCTGGCACCCGTGCCGGCGGCGCAGGCGCAGGTGCTGACGCGGGAGCTGCGTCAGAACAGCCGGGCGCTGCCGTCGTCCATGCCGCGCAGGGCGTCGTAGTCCAGCGTGAGGCACCGGATGCCGCGGTCGGCGGCCAGCACGCGCGCCTGCGGCTTGATCTCCTGGGCGGCGAAGACCCCGGTCACCGGGCTGAGCAGGGGATCGCGGTTGAGCAGCTCCAGGTAGCGGGTGAGCTGCTCCACGCCGTCGATCTCACCGCGGCGCTTGATCTCGACCGCGACGCTGCCGCCGTCGGGCCCCTTGGCGAGGATGTCGACGGGCCCGATGGCGGTGGGGTACTCCCGGCGCACGAGCTGGTAGCCCGCGCCGAGGGTGGTGATGTGCTCGGCGAGCAGCGCCTGCAGGTGTGACTCCACGCCGTCCTTCACCAGGCCAGGGTCCACGCCGAGGTCGTGGCTGGAGTCGTGCAGCACCTCGTGGATCGACACGACGAGGCGGTCGTCACCCTTGGCGTGCTGCACCGTCCAGGTCTCCACCACACCGCCACCGCCGTCCCCGGCCGCCACCGAGAGCCGACACGGCGGGCTCATCCAGTTCAGCGGCTTGTACGAGCCCCCGTCGGAGTGCACGAGCACGCTGCCGTCGGCCTTGACGAGCAGCAGCCGGGTGGCGAGGGGCAGGTGGGCGCTGAGACGTCCGGCGTAGTCGACGGAGCAGCGGGCGATGACGAGGCGCACGCCGAGAGGGTAACCAGCCACCGCGGCAGCGCCGTCGGCTCACCAGCGTGTGAGGTCCTCGGCGCGCACGGTGACATCGCTGCCGGTCCGCTGCCCGGGTGTAACGAAACCACCGCCAACCGCGTCTACAGGGTGAACCGGGCGCGGCCTCGGCGGTGTGGAGGGGACACCACCGCGGATCGCGCCCGGTAGTGCGTCCGGTGCCGCGGGGAGCGGACCGGTCGCGGCCGCGGCGCCACCGCTGCGACCGCGACCCCCTCCCCGCGGCGCCCGGGCGGGGCGTGCGGCAGCATCGGGACGTGCCACGCGCCAACCGCCGCCGCCCCGACCGCCCCCTCGGTGGCCTCGTCCCGGCCGGGATGCAGCGGCTGGAGGCGGGACCCGACGGCGATTGGATCGTGCGTCCCGTCGCCGGCAGCGGCTCCGCGAAGACCTACCGCTGCCCCGGCTGCGCGCAGACCATCGAACCGGGCACCCCGCACCTGGTGGCCTGGCCGGCCGCGGGCACCTTCAGCCCGGCCGCCGGGGCCGAGGAGCGCCGCCACTGGCACAGCGGCTGCTGGCGCGCCCGGTCGCGCCGCCGCTGAGCCGGCGCGGGTACGGTGCCCGCCGTGACGACGAGCAGGCTGCACGACCCGGCCGTCCGCGGCTTCGCCAGCGACAACGCCGCCGGCGCCCACCCCGAGGTCCTCGCCGCGCTGGCGGCCGCCAACGACGGGCACGTCGGCAGCTACGGCGCCGACCCCTACACCGCAGCCCTCGCGGACGTCGTGCGCCGGCACTTCGGCCCGCAGGCGCAGGTGCACCCCGTGCTGTCCGGCACCGGAGCCAACGTCGTCGCCCTGCAGGCCCTGACCCGCCGCTGGGAGGCCGTGGCCTGCGCCCGCGGCGCCCACGTCGACGACGACGAGGGCGGCGCCCCCGAGCACGTCGGCGGCATCAAGCTCGTCGGTCTGCCCGCCGTCGACGGCAAGGTCACCCCCGACGACCTGGAGGCCGCCGCCGTGCGGGCCGCCGCCCCGATGCGGGCGCCGCTGGGCGCGGTCTCGCTGACGCAGAGCACCGAGCTGGGCACCTGCTACACACCGGAGGAGACCGCGGCGCTGACCCGCCGCGCGCACGACCTCGGCCTGCGCGTCCACCTCGACGGGGCCCGGCTGGTCAACGCCGCCGTCGCCCTCGGCTGCGACCTGCGGGCGCTGACCACCGACGCCGGCGTCGACGTCGTCTCCCTGGGCGCGACGAAGAACGGCGCGCTGCTCGCCGACGCCGTCGTGGTGTGCCGGCCCGGCACCGCCGAGGGGCTGGAACGGCTGCGCAAGCAGTCGCTGCAGCTGGCCTCGAAGACGCGCTTCGTCGCCGCCCAGCTCCTCGCGCTGCTCGACGGGGACCTGTGGCGGACCTCCGCCGCGCACGCCAACGCGATGGCCGCGCGGCTGGCCGCGGCGGTCGCCGACGTCCCGGGGGTCCGGATCACCCGGCCGGTGCAGGTCAACGCCGTCTTCGCGGTGCTGCCGGCGCCGGCCCGCGCGCGCCTGCAGGAGCGCTTCGCCTTCCACCTCTGGGACGCCACCACGGGAGAGGTCCGCTGGATGACCGCCTTCGACACCCGCGACGAGGACGTCGACCGCTTCGCGGCCGCGGTGGCCGCCGAGTGCGCGCAGGACACCGGCGCACGGGCGGGTGCGGCGTGAGCGGGACGCGCCGCGACGGCCACGACGACGGCTTCGAGACCACCGCGGACGACACCGGGCCCGCCGTCCCGGCGGACGGCTCACCGCAGGAGGTGCGGGCCGCCACCGTGCTGCCCGCCCGTCGCCGCGACGTCGAGCTGCACACCGCCGACGGCCTCACCCTCGTCGGCGAGCTCGCCCTGCCCGCCGAGGCCGACCCGGTGGCGACCCTCGTGACGCTGCACCCGCTGCCCACGGCCGGTGGCTTCATGGACTCCCACGTGCTGCGCAAGGCGTCCTACCGGCTGCCCGCGATGGCCGACCTGGCCGTGCTGCGCTTCAACACCCGCGGTACCGCCAGCCCCCGGGGTCGCAGCGAGGGGCGCTTCGACGCCGGCGACGCCGAGCGGTACGACGTGGCCGCCGCGCTGGAGCTCGCCGAGTTCGAGGAGCTGCCCCGGGTGTGGCTGCTCGGGTGGTCCTTCGGCACCGACCTCGCCCTCGTCCACGGCCTCGACCCGCTCGTGGAGGGGCTGATCCTGCTCTCGCCGCCGCTGCGCTGGTCGCGGCCGGAGCACCTGGCGGCGTGGGGCGCCTCGGGCAGGCCCGTGACGGCCCTCGTCCCGGAGTTCGACGACTTCCTGCGCCCGGCCGAGGCGCGGGAGCGCTTCGCGGCCATCCCGCAGGCCGAGGTGGTCGCCGTCGAGGGCGCCAAGCACCTGTGGGTGGGCGAGCCGGCCGTGCGGCGGGTGCTGGAGGAGGTGGTGGCCCGGGTCAACCCCGCCGCCGCCCCGCTGCCGACGACCTGGCCGCCGCCGGGCCCCTGACACCGCCGGGGCCCCGGCGGCGGCCGGCGGCGGTCGGGGTCAGCGTGAGCGGGCGCCCACGCCGTCGGTGAGGTCCAGCACCTGCGTCGCCGGGCCGTCGGCGTCGTCCTCCCCGACGTCGTGGACGTCGCCGGCCCGCGGCACGACGGGACGCTCGGCGGCATCCGCACCCGGGGCCGGCTGCTGCCCCGCCGCCGTGCCCAGCAGCAGGTTGCGCAGGTCCTGGAACTCGGTGGCGACCTCGTCGCGGGTGCGCATCAGCTCCTCCAGCTCCTCCTGCGCGCCGCGCCGGCGGGCCTCCGCCTGCGCGCGGGCGGTCTCCACCATCGCCGAGGCGCGCTCGCGGGCGTCGGCGAGCAGGGCCTCGGCCTCGCGGCGGGCCTCGTCCACCCGCATCGCCGACTCGACGCCGACCTGCTGGCGGATGGACTCGGCGGCGTCGGCGGAGCGGGCGTCGCGCTCCTCGGCCTCCGCCGCGCGCTGCTCGGCCTCCGCGATCCGCGCGGCC
>NZ_BAABIL010000178.1:0-3136 GCF_039542765.1 Kineococcus glutinatus | reverse complement strand
GGGGTTGTCGGCGAGGCGGCGGACGTTGAGCAGCACGTCGACGCGCGCCGCGGTGGGGGCGGCCGGTGCGGGCTGCCGCAGCTGCACGCTCACCGGGTGGAGGTGTCGCGCTGCCAGCCGCCGGCGTCCAGGCGGGCGAGCACGCGGGAGGCGGCGGTGACGGCGGCGTAGGTGGCGACGGCGGGCAGCAGGCGGGGCCGGCGCCGCGCCAGGGCGAACAGGGCGGTGGTGGTGGTGCCGGTGCTGCGCCCCCAGCCCTCCCCCCGTGCCGGTGCCCCGCCCGGCGGGTGCGCCCGCCGGGACAGCTCAGCGTTGCCCGCCGCGGTGCGCCGGCGCACCCGCAGCAGGTTGCGCACGTCGTGGGGGGCGCTGACGGTGAACTCCCCGCGGCTGCGGCGGCGCTCGTCCGGGGCGAAGCTGCGCTGGACGAAGAGGTCGTCGTTGGTGACGTCGGGGAAGGCGCCGAAGCGGGCCCGCCCCTGCGCGGAGACCCCGTAGACCCCCAGGCCCACCAGCCCCTCGCGCACGTACGGCAGCTCCTCGTAGACGCGGTAGAAGGCGCGCACCGGCCGGGAGCTGGCGGAGACGTCGAAGCGGACGCGCGGGGAGGCGACGGCGGCGCTCCCGTCGCGCAGCGAGGCGGCCAGCTCGCGGGCGGTGCGACCGCTCATCCGGATGTCGGCGTCGAGGTAGATGCGGGGGAAGGCGCCGACGGCGGCGTCGCCGGCGTTGAGCGCGGCGACCTTCGAGGCCTCGGCGAGCTCGACGACGCGGACGCCGGGGAAGGAGCGGGCGACCTCGGCGGTGGAGTCCGAGCAGCCGTTGGCGACGACGACGACCTCCGCGGGTCCCAGCCCGTCCAGCAGCACCGGCAGGCACCGCCGCAGCTGCCGCTCCTCGTCGTGGGCGGGGATGACGACGGACAGGCCGGCGAGGCCGGCGTCGGTGCGGGGTGCGGCACCGGCGGCTGTGGTGGACACGCGGGGCTCCCTCCTGCGGTGCTCGCCGGGGACCCGCGGCGCCGGAACGCCGGAGACGATCACCCGAAGCTACGTTGAGTCGGCAGAAGGTAACCAGAGTGCATCGTCCGGGGCAAAGCGCCCGCCTCCCGCGCCCGCCTCCCGCGCCCGCCTCCCGCGCCCGCCTCCCGCGCACAGGGCGACGCCCCGGCAGCCGTGGGGCCGCCGGGGCGTCGCGCTGCGCGCGGGAAGGCGCGAAAGTCGTCAGTAGGCGCCCTTGCTCTTCAGCACGGCACCGACCGTCTTGGCGAGGATCATGACGTCGAACGTCGGGGTCCAGTTCTCCACGTACGTCAGGTCCAGGCGCACCGACTCGTCGAGGTCGAGGTCGGAGCGACCGCTGACCTGCCACAGGCCCGTGAGCCCCGGCTTGACGAGGAGGCGGCGGCGCATGTCGTCGCCGTAGGCGTCCACCTCCACCTGCAGCGGCGGCCGGGGACCCACGAGGGACATGTCGCCCAGCACGACGTTGATGAGCTGGGGCAGCTCGTCGAGGGAGTACTTGCGCAGCCACGACCCCATCCGCGTCACCCGCGGGTCGCGCCGCATCTTGAACAGCAGCCCGTTGCCCTCGCTGTTGTCGCGCAGGTCGATGAGCAGCCGCTCCGCGTCGACGACCATCGAGCGGAACTTGTACATCGTGAACGGCCTGCCGTCCTTGCCCACCCGCTGCTGGCGGAACAGCGCCGGCCCCGGGGAGTCCAGCCGCACCAGGGCGGCGACGACCAGCAGCACCGGGCTGAGCACCACCAGGGCGGCCAGGGCCGAGGCGCGGTCGAAGAGGGCCTTGCCGAGGTGGCGCACCCCCCGCAGCTCGGGCCGCTCCACGTGCAGCAGGGGCAGGCCCGACACGGGTCGGATGACGACGCGGGGACCCACGACGTCGGTCAGGGCGGGCGCCACCACGAGGTCGGCGCGGGTGTCCTCCAGCTCCCAGCCGAGGCGCCGCAGCTCCGGGCCGTCCAGCTCGGGGCACGTCAGCGTGGCCACGACCTCGGCGTCCACGTCCGCGACCACGGCGGCGATCTCGTCGAGACCGCCGAGCACCGGCACGCCCAGCGCCTCCAGCTCCGGGCTGGTGCGGCCGTCCGGCGTGCAGGCGCCGACCACCACGAAGCCGTGGTCGGTGGCGCGGCGCACCTGCCGGATGAGGGAGGCGACCTGCTCGGTGTGCCCGGCGACGACCGCCGTCTGCAGGCAGTGCCCCTGGGCGCGGCGGCGGTGCAGGTAGCCGCGGGCGAGCAGGCGCCCGGCGAGCGTGAGCAGCCCGGCCACGGGCAGGGCCACCACGACGAAGCCGCGGGCGATCTCCAGGGACAGCGCCCAGGAGAGGGTGCCGACGAAGGCGGCCACCGCGGTGCCGGCGCGGACCACCCGGGCGAACTCCTCCGACCCCACGCCGAGGAAGCGGGGCTCGTAGGAGCGCGAGAGCACCATGGCGAACACCCACACCGGCGGCAGCAACACCATCGTCCAGGCCACCGAGGTGCCCGCGGCGCCCTGCGCGCTGAGGGACTCCCCGCCGAAGCGGGCGAGGTAGCCGGCCAGCGCCCCCAGCAGCGCCGCGGCCGCGTCCCCCGCCGCGATGGTGAGGACGTACTCCCGCTGCCACGCCGGGCGCCGGGCGGAGGCGCGGGCCCGCCCCCGCGGCGAGACCCGGCCCCGCACACCGCGGGTGCGCGGCAGCAGGAAGGGCCCGTCGGCCGGTCCAGCGGTGCGGGTCGACGAACGGCGCTGCACGGGCAGGGTCTTGACCTCTTCTGCGGACTCGGCGGACATGCCACTCCCTGGTCACTCGGTGCTGCGGATGACCACGACGGTGTGGCGAGTGCCCGGACGACCTGGCTGGCAGAACCCGGCGACGTGCGGTCGTGATGGCCGAGGGCAGTGCGGGCACCGCAGAAAGTAGTAGCCCCACCCGGATGGAGCAACCACTCACGCCACGGAAGGCGTCAAAGTCCTGCACCGTGCACACACACCACCGCCATCACCGCGTGGTAGGCGCGGCGGGCACGGGAGCGCGGGCACGGGGCGGCGGGCACGCCTGAGCGCAGCACCACCGGGGCACCACACCGGGGCACCACACCGGGGCACCACACCGGGGCACCACACCGGGG
>NZ_BAABIL010000177.1:0-5834 GCF_039542765.1 Kineococcus glutinatus | reverse complement strand
CCGTGGCCGTGCTGGTGGCGGGCGTCCTCGCCCAGGCGGTGCTGACCCGCGCGGCGCAGCTGCGGTCCCTGGCCCTCGCGGAGGAGGTCTTCGCCCGGCTGCGCGAGGAGTTCCTCGAGCGCGCCACCGCGCTGCCGCTGTCGGTCGTGGAGCGGGCCGGCACCGGCGACCTCGTCTCCCGCACCACCGACGACGTCGACGCCCTCAGCCAGTCCGTGCGCTACGGGGCGCCGCGCATCCTCGTGGCCGGCGTCACCGCCGCGCTCACCGCCGTCGCCGCGGTCCTCGCCGGCCCGGTCGTGGCGCTGGCGGGCCTGGTGGGCCTGCCGCTGCTGGCGGTCACGACGCGCTGGTACCTGCGCCGGGCGCCGGCCGCGTACCTGGCCGAGCGCGCCGCGTGGGCGCGGCTGAACAGCACGCTGGTGGAGACCACGGACGGGGCGCGCACCGTCGACGCCTTCGGCCTCGGCGCCCACCGCGACGCCGTCCTCGACGACGTGCTGCGCGGCACGTACGCGGCGGAGCGGCGCACCCTGGCGCTGCGCACCCGCTGGTTCCCGAGCATCGAGCTGTCCTACTCGGTGCCCGTCGTCGTGGCCCTGGCCTGGGGCGGGTACCTCGTCGCCGACGGCGCCGCGACGGCGGGGCAGGTGACGGCGGTGGTGCTGTACCTGCGCCAGCTCGTCAACCCGGTCTCGGAGCTGCTCATGTGGTGGGACGAGCTGCAGGTCGGGCAGGCGTCCTTCGCGCGCGTCGTCGGCCTCGGCGACGTCGAGCCGGACCGCGAGGAGCGCCCCGGCTCCCCCGCCGGGACCGACGTGCGCGTGCAGGAGGTGCGCTACGCCTACCCCCGTCCCGACGGCAGCCCGGGCGCGGACGTGCTGCACGGGGTGTCCCTGGACCTGCGCCCCGGGGAGCGGCTGGCCGTCGTCGGCCCCTCGGGGGCGGGCAAGTCGACCCTGGGGCGGCTCATCGCGGGCGTCCACCCCCCGACGGCGGGCAGCGTGCGGGTCGGCGGGGCGGAGGTCACCGGCCTGCCCCTGGACGTCATGCGCCGGCAGGTGGCCCTCGTCACCCAGGAGCGGCACGTCTTCGCCGGCACCCTGCGCGACAACCTCGTGCTGGCGCGCCCGGCGGCGTCGGAGGCGCAGGTCGCCTCGACGCTGGCGGAGGTCGCCGCGGCGGGCTGGGTGGCGGCCCTGCCGGCGGGCACCGCGACGAGCGTCGGGGAGGGCGGGCACCCGCTGTCGCCCGCGCAGGCGCAGCAGGTGGCGCTGGCCCGCCTGGTGCTGGCGGACCCGCACACCCTCGTGCTCGACGAGGCGACGTCGCTGCTGGACCCGAGGGCGGCGCGGCACCTGGAGCGGTCGCTGTCGGCGGTGCTGGCCGGGCGCACGGTGGTGGCGATCGCGCACCGGCTGCACACCGCCTCCGACGCCGACCGGATCGCCATCGTGGAGGCCGGGCGGATCGCCGAGCTGGGCACCCACGCCGAGCTGCTGGCGCGCGGCGGTTCCTACGCGGCGCTGTGGGAGAGCTGGCACGGCCGGGGGTGAGCCGGCCCGCCCGGAACCGGACGCCGGGCCCGGGCCCGGGCGGTGGGTCTACCCCTGCAGCGCTGCGTGGTCCACGCCGGTCAGCTCCACCGAGCGCTGCCACAGCCAGCGCGCCGAGCGCGCGTCGCGGGCCCACGGCATGGCGCGCGCCCGGTGCGGGGCGCCGCGGAAGCCGAGCGGGCCGTCGGGGCCGAAGTACTCCCCGCCGCGGGCGCCGGGGTCGGTGGCCGCGCGCAGCAGCGACAGGGCACCGCGCTCCGGTGGCTGCCCGATCACCGCCACGCCGCGCTCCTGCACGACCTTCCACACCCGGCTGCCGGACATCCGCGGCCCCACGGAGAACAGCTCCGTGGTGGAGATGCCCGGGTGCGCGGCCAGGGACAGCAGCCGGGTCCGCGCCGCCCGCTGCTGCAGCTCGCGCGCGAAGAGCAGGTTGGCCAGCTTCGACTGCCCGTACACCGGCCACGGCGAGTACCGCCGCTCGTGCATCAGGTCGGAGCGGTTCAGCCGGCCGAACCAGTGCGCCACGCTGGCCACGCTCACCACCCGCGGCCGCGGGGCCGCGAGCAGCGCGGGCAGCAGCAGGCCGGTCAGGGCGAAGTGGCCGAGGTGGTTGGTGGCCAGCTGCCCCTCGAAGCCGTCGGGCGTCGTCCACCGCGGGGTGGCCATGATCCCGGCGTTGTTGACGAGGACGTCCAGGACCGGCGCCCGCTCGGCGACCTCCGCGGCCGCGCGGCGCACCGAGGACAGGTCCGCCACGTCGAGCTCGACGAGCTCGGCGTCCACCGCCGGCCCGAGCTCGGCGCGCAGCCGCTCCAGGGCCGCCGCGCCGCGCCGGGGGTCGCGGCAGGCCAGCAGGACCCGCGCCCCCGCGCGGGCCAGCTCCCGGGCCACGTGCAGGCCCAGGCCGCCGTTGGCGCCGGTGACCAGCGCGGTGCGCCCGCGCTGGTCGGGGACGGTCCAGGTGCGCACCGCGCGCCTCAGGCCGTCGGCTGGTAGGGGGAGACGACGACCTCGACGCGCTGGAACTCCTTGAGGTCGGAGTAGCCGGTGGTCGCCATCGAGCGGCGCAGCGCGCCGATGAGGTTCGTGGTGCCGTCGGCGGAGCGGCCCGGCCCGTTGAGGATCTCCGCGAGCGAGGCCACCGTGCCCACCCGCACCCGCTCCCCGCGGGGCAGCACCGCGTGGTGCGCCTCCGGGCCCCAGTGCCAGCCGCGCCCGGGTGCCTCCGTCGCCCGCGCCAGGGCCGCGCCGAGCATGACGGCGTCGGAGCCGCAGGCCACCGCCTTGACGATGTCGCCGGAGGTGCCCATGCCGCCGTCGGCGATGACGTGGACGTAGCGGCCGCCGGACTCGTCCATGTAGTCGCGGCGGGCGGCGGCGACGTCGGCGACGGCGCTGGCCATCGGGGCGTGGATGCCCAGCGTCTTGCGGGTCGTGTGCGCGGCGCCGCCGCCGAAGCCGACGAGGACGCCCGCCGCGCCCGTGCGCATCAGGTGCAGGGCCGCGGTGTAGGTCGCGGCGCCCCCGACGACGACGGGCACGTCGAGCTCGTAGATGAACCGCTTGAGGTTGAGCGGCTCGGCGTTGCCGGAGACGTGCTCGGCGGAGACGGTCGTGCCGCGGATGACGAAGAGGTCGACGCCGGCGTCGACGACGACCTTCCAGAACTCCTGGGTGCGCTGCGGGGACAGCGCACCGGCCACCGTGACCCCCGCCTCGCGGACCTGCCCGAGGCGGGCCTTGACGAGCTCCGGGCGGATCGGCGCGGCGTAGATCTGCTGCATGCGGGCGGTGGCGCCCTCGGCGGGCAGCGCGGCGATCTCCGCCAGCAGCGGCTCCGGGTCGTCGTACCGGGTCCACAGGCCCTCGAGGTCCAGCACGCCGAGGCCGCCGAGCCGGCCCAGGGCGATCGCGGTCGCGGGCGAGACCACCGAGTCCATCGGCGCGGACAGCACCGGCAGGTCGAAGTGGTAGGCGTCGATCTGCCAGCCCGTCGACACGTCCTCCGGGTCGCGGGTGCGACGGCTCGGGACGATGGCGATGTCGTCGAAGCTGTAGGCACGGCGGCCGCGCTTGCCCCGGCCGATCTCGATCTCACTCACCCCGGAAGGTTACCCGCGGCCCCGCCCCCGTCCCGCCGGGCGCCACCCGGCCGGCCTCAGCGGCGGGTGTAGTTGGGGGCCTCGACCGTCATCTGGATGTCGTGGGGGTGGCTCTCCTTCAGCCCCGCCGCGGTGATCCGCACGAAGCGGCCCACGGCCTGCAGCTCGGGCACCGAGCGCGCCCCGGCGTAGAACATCGACTGCCGCAGGCCGCCGACGAGCTGGTGGGCCACGGCGGCCAGCGGCCCGCGGTAGGGCACCTGGCCCTCCACGCCCTCGGGCACGAACCGGTCGTCGCTGAGGACGTCGTTCTGGAAGTAGCGGTCCTTGGAGAACGAGCGCGCCCCGGTGCGCGTCTGCTGCGCGCCGAGGGAGCCCATGCCCCGGTAGGACTTGAACTGCTTGCCGTTGATGAAGACCAGCTCGCCGGGGCTCTCCTCGCAACCGGCCAGCAGCGAGCCGAGCATCACCGTGTCCGCGCCGGCGACCAGCGCCTTGGCGATGTCCCCGGAGTACTGCAGGCCGCCGTCGCCGATGACGGGGACCCCCGCCGGGCGCGCCGCCCGGGCCGCCTCGTGGATGGCGCTGACCTGCGGGACGCCCACGCCGGCCACGACGCGGGTGGTGCAGATGGAGCCGGGGCCGACGCCCACCTTGATGCCGTCCGCGCCGGCGTCCACGAGGGCCTGCGCCGCCGCGCGGGTGGCGACGTTGCCGCCGACGACGTCGACGTGCGCCACGGCGGCGTCCGCCTTCAGCCGCGAGATCATCTCCAGCACCGCGCGGGAGTGGCCGTGCGCCATGTCCACCACGAGCAGGTCGACGCCGGCGTCGACGAGGAGCATGGCGCGCTTCCAGGCGTCCTCGAAGATGCCGATGGCGGCGGCGACCCGCAGCCGGCCGTCGGCGTCCTTCGTCGCGTGCGGGTACTGCTCGCGCTTCGTGAAGTCCTTGACGGTGATGAGGCCGGTGAGGCGCCCGTCGGCGTCCACGATCGGCAGCTTCTCCACCTTGTGCCGGCGCAGCAGGGCCATCGCCTCGTCGCTGGAGACCCCCACGGGTGCGGTGACGAGCGGCATGGGCGTCATGACGTCGCGCACGGGGCGGGTGAAGTCCGACTCGAAGCGCAGGTCCCGGTTGGTGACGATGCCCAGCAGGTGCCCCTCGGCGTCGGTGACGGGCACGCCGCTGATCCGGTAGCGGCCGCAGACGGCGTCGACGTCGGCGAGCGTGGCGTCCGCGCCGATCGTCACCGGCTGGGTGACCATCCCGGACTCCGAGCGCTTCACGAGGTCCACCTGCGCGGCCTGCTCCTCCGCGGAGAGGTTGCGGTGCAGCACGCCCAGGCCGCCCTGGCGGGCGATGGCGATGGCCATCCGCGCCTCGGTGACGGTGTCCATCGCCGAGGACAGCAGCGGCATCCGCAGCGTGATGCGCTTGGAGACCCGGCTGGAGGTGTCCACGTCGCTGGGCACGACGTCGGACTCGCCGGGCAGCAGGAGCACGTCGTCGTAGGTGAGGCCGAGGAACCCGAACGGGGAGCCGTCCCCGGGGAGCTCTGAGCCGGTGGGGGCGTTGTCGGGCAGCGGCGGGGTCACGCTCCCGATGCTACGTCGTCGCCGCCGCGGTCCCCGCCGCCGCGGCCCCGGTCCCGTCCACCTCCGCGGAGGTGGCCGGGGCGGCGTCGGGCGCGCCGCTCTGCGGCGACACCGGGGGCAGCGGAGCGGGTTCGGGCGTCGCCACCGGCGGCGCGTCCTCCCCGGTCGGGGTCGGGGCGACGAGCTCCGCCCCCGGGGAGGAGGACGCCTCGGGGGACGCGTCGCCGGTGGGCTCGTCGGAGGGCGCGGGGACGTCCGTCGTGCTCGGCGGTGCGCTGGTGGTGGGTGCGCTCGTCCCGGGGGTCGTGGTCGGGTCGTCGCCGCCGTCGGAACCGGTGCCCGGACCGGTGTCCGGGGTGGCGGGGTCGGTGCCGGGCCCGCCCGGCGACGCGGTGCCGGGCGCGGGCTCGCCGGTGGCACCGGGAGAACCGCCGGGCGAGGTGGTCGGCGGGCTGGTCGGCGGGGTCGTCACGGAGCCGGTGGATCCACCGGTGGCGGGCGCGGAGGACTGCCCCCCACCGGAGGAGGAGCTGCCACCGGAGGAGGAGCTGCCACCGGAGGAGGAGCTGCCACCG
>NZ_BAABIL010000176.1:0-3307 GCF_039542765.1 Kineococcus glutinatus | reverse complement strand
GCGCGACCTTGCCGCCGCGGCCGGCCTGGGGTGCGCGGCCGTCAGCCGGTGGCCGGTCGGGCGAACGGCGCGATCCCCACCCCCGCCGCGGCGAGCGCCTCGCGCACCGCCCGGGCGATCGCGACCGCTCCGGGGGTGTCGCCGTGCACGCAGACCGAGCCGACGTCGACGGCGACGACGCTGCCGTCGACGGCCTCGACCTCGCCGGCCGTCGCCATCCGCACGCAGCGGCGCGCGATCTCGCCGGCGTCGTGCAGCACCGCACCGGGTTCGCGGCGCGGCACCAGGGTGCCGGCCGGGGTGTAGGCGCGGTCGGCGAACGCCTCGGCGACGGTGCGCAGCCCCGCCCGGCCCGCCAGGTCCAGGAACCGCGAGCCGGGCAGGCCCAGCACCGGCAGCGAGGGGTCCCACAACCGGACGGCCGCCACGACCGCCGCGGCCTGCGCCTCGTGGGCCACGATCGCGTTGTACAGCGCGCCGTGGGGTTTCACGTAGGCCACCCGGGTCCCCGCCACGCGGGCGAACGCCTCCAGCGCGCCGATCTGGTACAGCACGTCGTTGGTGAGGTCGGTCGGTTCCACGTCGACGAAGCGCCGCCCGAAACCGGCCAGGTCGCGGTAACCGACCTGCGCGCCGACCACCACGCCCCGCTCGGCGGCGCGCTCGCAGGTGCGGCGCAGCACGGTGGGGTCGCCGGCGTGGAAACCGCAGGCCACGTTGGCGCTGGTCACGACCTCCAGCACGGCGTCGTCGTCGCCCAGGGTCCAGCGGCCGAAGCTCTCCCCGAGGTCGGAGTTCAGGTCGATCGTCGCGGTGCCGGGCGGCGGGACGGCCATGGGGACCTCGCGGTCGTCGGGAGCGGTGCGGGTGCCGGTGGTGCTGCGGACCGTCCTGCGGGCCGTGCGTGCCGGGGACGTCGAGGCTACGAGCGCTCCGGCCCTCCGGCGATCCGCGGCGCGCCGGTCCCGGCCGGCGGGGTTGGCGGGTCGCCGGGCGAGCGGACAGCATGGCCGGATGCAGCCGGCCCCCGGGAGGCAGCCGTGAACGTCGACCTGCGCCCCGCCGGGGACCGGGCCTGGCTCGTCGAACCCGCCGACCGCGCGGACCTGCCCGCCCTCGCCCGCGCGCTGCGGGCCGACCCCCCGGCGGCGGTGCAGGACGTGCTGCCGGCCGCCGCGACCGTCCTGGTCACCCTGGCCGAGGACGCCGATCCGGAGGTGGTCGCGGCGCAGCTGCGCAGGCGCTGCGCGGCCCCGCCCGCCGCCGCGCCGGAGCGGCAGGACGGCGCCGACACCGTGCTCGTGCCCGTCCGCTACGACGGTGAGGACCTCGACGACGTCGCCGCGGCGCTCGGCCTCACCCGCGAGGAGGTCGTCGACCAGCACACCGGCACCACGTGGCGCTGCGCGTTCGTGGGTTTCGCGCCCGGTTTCGGGTACCTCACCTCCCCGGACGGCAGGCTGGGGGTGCCGCGGCGCGCGCAGTCGCGCACCGCCGTCCCGGCCGGTGCGGTCGCGCTCGCCGACGGCTGGAGCGCCGTCTACCCGCGCCGCTCGCCGGGCGGCTGGCAGCTCATCGGCACCACGACCGCCGTGGTGTGGGACCTCGCCGCCGAACCCCCCGCGCTGCTGCAGCCGGGGACCTCCGTGCGGTTCGTGGCGGAGCGTTGAGCGGCCTGGAGGTGGTGGAACCCGGCCCGGCCAGCACCGTGCAGGACCTCGGCCGCCCCGGGCTGCTGCGCTGGGGCGTCGGGGTGTCCGGAGCCGCCGACCGGGGTTCGCTGCGGCTGGCGAACTCCCTCGTCGGCAACCCGCCCGGGCACGCCTGCGTGGAGGTCGTCCTCGGCGGGCTCGCCGTCCGCGCGCGGCAGCGCTGCGTCGTCGCCGTCGCGGGGGCACCCGCACCCGCACGCCTCGACGGTGGACCCGTCGGCCACGCCAGCGTCCTCGTGCTGCACCCCGGGCAGGTGCTGCGGCTGGGCACCGCCGCCGCCGGCCTGCGCAGCTACCTCGCCGTGCGCGGCGGTGTCGACGTCGAACCCGTCCTGGGGTCCCGCAGCCGCGACACCCTCGCCGGCATCGGCCCCGCACCGCTCGGCGCGGGGGACGTGCTGCCCGTGGGCGCCCCGCCGGTGGGTTTCCCGCGGGTGCGCACCGCCGTGGTGCCCGTGCCGATCACCGGGGAGCTGACCCTGGGGGTGCGGCCCGGGCCGCGCGCGGACCGGTTCGCCGATCCGGCGGCGCTGTTCGCCGGCACCTGGCGGGTGTCGCCGCAGTCCGACCGCGTCGGCGTCCGGCTCGACCGCGCCGACGGGCCGGCCCTGCAGCGCGCCGACGACGTGGAACTGCCCCCGGAGGGGGTGGCGCTGGGGTCGCTGCAGGTGCCGCCCAGCGGGCAGCCGGTGCTGTTCCTCGCCGACCACCCGGTCACCGGCGGCTATCCCGTCGTCGGCGTGGTCGCCGCGGCCGACGTCGACCGCGCGGCGCAGGCCCGGCCGGGGCAGCTCGTGCGGTTCCGCCCCGCCTCCCGCCCCTGCCCGGAGCGGGGCGGGAACTCGTGACGACACGCGCCGCGGAACTCCTCGGGCGGTTCCTCGACGGCCTGCTCGACGACGGACCCGCGCTCCGCCTCGGTGACGGCGCGGCCGACGGGCCCGCCGTCCTCGCCGCCTCCGGGGCCGTCGAGGGGCGCGACGTCGTCGTCTGCGCCTGCGCCGGCGAGCTCGGTGCCGCCGACGTGGAGCTGTGCTGCCGCGCGGTGGAGCTCGCCGCCCGCACCGGCCACCCCCTCCTCACCGTCCACGACGGCGCGGCCCCGCGGCCGGCCGACGGCCTCGCCGTGCGGGGTGCCACCGGCCGGCTGCTGCGGGCGTGCGCGCGGTTGTCGGGGGTGGTGCCGCAGGTCGCGGTGGTGCTGGGGGAGGTGACCGCCGAGCAGGCGGTGCTCGTGGCGCTGGCCGACGTCGTGGTGGTCGCCGACGCGGTGGCCGACGGCGCTGTCCCGGGAACCCGGCCGCGTGCCGACCTGCCGGCCCCCGGCACCGCGGCGGCCGCGGACCTCGTCCGCGACGTGCTCTCGTTCCTGCCGGCCAACAACCTCGCCGCGCCGCCGCGCCTGCCGCCGCAGCCACCCGCCACCGGTCCCGCCGGCGACCTGGCGGGCCTGGTCCCCGCCCACCCCACCGCCGGCTACGACGTGCGGGAGGTGGTGGCCGAGCTCGCCGACGACGGGGAGGTCCTCGAGCTCGGTGCCGGCCTGCCCGGCGGCGTCGTCACGGGGTTCGCGCGCCTGGACGGGCGCAGCGCCG
>NZ_BAABIL010000175.1:0-24853 GCF_039542765.1 Kineococcus glutinatus | reverse complement strand
ACGGCGGCCAGGCAGCCGCGCGAACCGCACTGGCACTGCGCCTCGACGCCGGGCAGCCGCACGTGCCCGATGTCGCCGGCGCCGCCGTCGACACCGGCGAACAGGCGCCCGCCGAGGACCATCCCGGCCCCGATGCCCGTGGACACCTTCACGAGGCAGAACGCGGCGCAGTCCGGGTGCAGCGCGGCGTGTTCCCCCGCGGCCATGGCGTTGGCGTCGTTCTCCACGACGACGGGGACGTCGAATCCGCGGCGCACGTGGTCGGCGACGGGGTAGCCGTCCCAGCCGGGCATGATCGGCGGCTGGCTGGGGCGGCCGGTGGCCGGGTCCACCGGCGCGGGCAGCGACACCCCGACGCCCTCCACGTGCGCGGCGTCGCGGCCGGCGTCGGCGAGCACCTTGGTCATGGCGTCCTCCAGGGCGGTGAGGACGCGCTCGGGGCCGTCGAGGACGTCGACGGCGACGACGTGCTCGCCGAGGACGCCAGCGGCGAGGTCGAGGGCGGCGACGCGGGCGTGGGTGGTGTCGACGCTGGCGGCCAGCACCACCCCGAGGTCGGCGTTGAACCGCAGCACCGCCGGGCGCCTGCCCCCGGTGGAGGCACCGGCGCCGCTGGCGCGCACGAGGCCGGCGGCCAGCAGCGCGTCGACGCGCTGGGCGACGGTGACGCGGGAGAGGCCGGTGAGCTCGGCCACCTCGGTGCGGGTGCTGGCCTGCCCGCGCCGGATGAGCTGCAGGACGTCGCCCGGACCGGTCCCCGTGCCCACCGCCAACCCCTCCGTCCCGCCGCTCCCCGCGCTACCCCTTGTCGGCCCCGCTGGTGAGGCCCTCGGTGAGCGCGCGCTCCGCGAGACCGTAGAGCAGCACGATGGGGACGGTGAGGATGACCGACCCGGCCATGAGCACGGTCTTGGGCACCTCGATGCCGTTGGACAGCTGCGCCAGGCCCAGGGAGACCGTCCAGCGGTCCGGCTGGGCCGACAGGAACAGCAGCGCGAAGAGGAACTCGTTCCACGCGATCATGAAGACGTACAGGCCGGTGGAGGTGATCGACGGCATCGCCAGCGGCAGCACCACCCGCCGCAGCGTCGCCACCCGCCCGGCCCCGTCGATGGCGGCGGCCTCCTCGATGCTGGCGGGGATCGTCGCGAAGTAGGTGCGCAGCATGTGGATGGACACCGGGACGGTCTGCACGACGTAGACGAGCATCAGCCCGACGAGGGAGGACTGCAGCCCCAGGCGGGCGAAGGCGATGAACAGCGGCACCGCGAGCACCACGGTGGGGAACAGGTAGACGGCCAGGAACAGGGTGCTGACCTGCCGGCGGCCGGGGAACGGCAGCCGGGACACCGCGTAGGCGCCGGGGATGGCGACGAGGATCGTGACCGCGACGGTGGCCAGGGCCACGAGCGCGGAGTTGCGCAGGAACAGCCCGAACCCCTGCCCGCCGTCGTCGGCGGAGGCCAGCACGGTGCGGTAGGTCTCGACGGTGAGCGTCTCCAGGCCGAACCACAGCCGCGACGGGCTCAGCAGCAGCGACTCGATGGGCACGAAGCTGAGCAGCAGCATGTAGTAGAAGGGGAACGCGGTGACGAGGACGAGGGCGGCGATGAGCGCCCAGCGCAGCACCGCGAAGACCCGCTCCTCCGTCGTGGCCCGGGTGCGGCCCGGCCGCCTGCGCACCACCTCCAGGGTGTCGCGGCCCGCAGCGCGCGTCGTCGTGGCGCTCACGACTCCTCACCGCCCTTCCTGACGAAGAACCGCACGTAGCAGAACAGGGCGACGGCGAGGAACGCGGAGAGGACGAGGGCCTGCGCGGCGGCGCCGCCGACGTCGAAGCGGCCGGTGAGGGTGTCGTAGACGCGCACCGCCGAGATCTCCGTGCCCGCGCCCCCGCCGGTGAGCAGGTAGACGTCGTCGAACTTGTTGAACGTCATGATGAGCCGCAGCACGCTGAGCAGCGCCACGACGGGCAGCAGCTGCGGCAGGACGACGTAGCGGAAGCGCTGCAGGAGCGTGGTGCCGTCCACGGTGGCGGCCTCCTCGATCTCCTTGGGCACCGCCAGCAGCCGCGCGGTGATGAACATGAACGCGAAGGGGAAGTAGCGCCAGATCTCGAAGGCGATGACGGTGGCCATCGCGTAGGGCGCGCGGCCGAGGAAGTCGACCGGCTCGTCCCAGCCGAGGTAGGAGGTGCCCCAGGCGTTCAGGACGCCGAACTGGGGGTTGAGCATCGTCTTCCACGTGAACGCCACGGCCACGACGGGCGCCACGTACGGCAGCAGCAGCAGGGCGCGCACCGCGCCGCGGCCGGGGAAGGGCCGGCGCAGGGCGAGCGCGGCCAGCAGGCCCAGGGCGATGGAGCCGGCGGTGGACAGCACGGAGTAGACGACGGTGTTGAGCAGCGCCTGCCAGAACCCGCTGCCGGTGAGGACCTCGGTGAAGTTGGCGAGGCTGAGGCTCTCGAAGATCCCGGCGTCGCGGACCTCCAGCAGCGTGAGGTCCTGGAAGGCGAGGACGACGTTCCACAGCACGGGCACGACGACGACGGCCACGACGATGACGACGGTGGGCAGCACCATCGCCAGGCCGTCGCGGGAGTTGCGGCGGGCGATGCCCTGCCGCGGCGGTGGGGGCGCGGCGGGCGTCGGGCGGACCGCGGTGGGCGCGCTCACGACAGCGACCTCTGGATCTCCTCGACGGCGTCGGCGGCCTCCGCGGCGGCGTCACCGGCGCCGAGGGAGCCGTTGGCCATGCTGGAGATCGTCTTGGGGATGGGCAGTTCCGCGGTGACCGGGCCGAGCAGGGCGCCCTGCCCCTGCGGGATCGCCCAGCGCTGCAGCGTGGTGGCCACGCGTCCGATCTCGTCCATGGTGTCCTTGCCGTAGATGTCGGCGAGCGGTTCGCGGGAGTCGACGCCGGCGGGCAGGCTCCCCCAGGTGGTGGCGAACCGCTGGGGGTCCTGGGCGTCGCCGGTGCGGGCGGGGTACTTGCCCTCGGGGGCGATGCCGAGGGCGTCGGTGTACCCCTCGGACATCATGTGGCGCACGTAGTCGGCGGCGGCCGGGCCGTGGGAGCCGGTGATGGCCCAGGAGGTCACCTCGCCGAAGCTGACGGGTTCGTCCCCGTCGGGGCCCTGCACGGCGGTGACGATGCCGGTGTTCTGCGCCAGCCACTTCGGGTCGGCGCGGCACTCCTCGCAGGTGGGCAGCGCGTCGTTGCGCAGGCCGGCCATCTCGTCGAGCAGGAACGTCGACCAGATCGTCATGGCCGCCTGCCCGGCGAAGTACGTGGCGCGGGTGGAGTCGACGGTCTGGGTGCCCTTGGGCGAGTACCGCCGGGCGAGGGCGTCGTAGAGGGTGAACGTGGTGCGGCAGGCGGCGTCGTCGAGGCCGACCCCGCCGTCGGCGTCGACGAGCTGGCAGCCGTTGCCGAGGGCGAGGCTCTCGAACGTCTGCTGGGTGAAGGGGTCGGCGGGGTCGGTGGCCAGGGTGATGCCGTAGCGCCCGTCGGTGGTGAGCGCCTCCGCGGCCGCCTCGATCGCCTCGTAGGTGGTGGGCGGCTGCAGGCCGGCGGCGTCGAAGAGGTCCTGGCGGTACACGAGGATCTGCGCCCACACCTCGGCGGGCACGGACAGCTGGGTGTCGCCGTCGCGGGTGAGCTCGAGCGCGGTGGGCGAGAACGTGTCCGCCCCGAGTTCCTCCACGACCTCGGCGGCGGCGGCGGTGTCGAGCAGTTCCTGTTCGGCGAGCTGGCGCACGATGCCCAGCGGCAGGCCGGCGATGACGTCGGGCATGGTGCCGGAGACGGCGGCGGAGACGATGAGCGAGGGCAGTTGCGCCTCGTCGACGGGGACCTGGTCGATGCGGACGCCGCTGGCGGCGGTGAACCCGGCGTCGATCTGCGCCATCGCGGCGATGCGCTCGGGTTGCCCGTCGAGGTTCCAGACGGTGAGGACGTCGGCCTCCTGCGCCTGCGGCCCGGTGGCGCAGGCGCCGGCCGTGGTGGCGACGAGCAGGGCGGCGGCGAGGCCGGTCACCCCGCGGGTGGGGCGGTACCTCCGGCGCGGGACGTGGCGCAGCGGTGTCACGGGCCCTCCTCCCTGAGCGGCACGGGACCATGGAAGCACCACTTATGCATAGTGACAAGGCTCAAGTCGTCTCACTACTGTGCACAAGAACCGCCCGCCGGAAACCCCAGGAGAAACCGTGCCGCGCACCGTCCGGTTCACCGCTCCCCGCACCGTGGACGTCGCCGCCTTCGACGCCGCGGCGGTCGGACCGGGCGAGGTGCGCGTCGCCACGACCTCCTCGGGGATCTCCGCCGGCACCGAGCTCACCGCCTACCGCGGCACGAACCCCTACCTCACCTCCACGTGGGACCCCGTGCAGCGGCTGTTCACCGGCGCCCACCCCGAGCAGCCCTCCTACCCGCTCGTCGGCTGGGGATACTCCGAGGTCGGCCGCGTCGTCGAGGTCGGCGCGGGCGTCGGCACCGAGCCCGGCGACGTGGCCGCCGGCGACGTGGTGTGGGGGATCTGGGGGCACCGCTCCGAGGCGGTGCTGCCCGCCGCGGCGCTGCGCGGGCACCGGCTCCCCGAGGGCCTCGACCCGGTCGCGGGCTGTTTCGTGCGGGTCGGCGCGATCGCCCTCAACGCCGTGCTCGCCGCCGACGCCGGCCTCGGCGACACCGTCGTCGTCCTCGGCCAGGGCGTCATCGGGTTGCTCGCCACCCGCTTCGCCGCCCTGTCCGGCGCCCGCGTCCTCGCCGTCGAGGGGGTTCCCGCCCGTCGGGAGCGGGCCCGCGCCCTCGGCGCCGCCGAGGTCCTCGACCCCGGCCCCGACGCCGCCGCCGCCGTGCGCGCCCTCACCCGCGGCCGGGGTGCCGACATGGCGATCGACCTCAGCGGCGCGTACCCGGCGCTGCACGAGGCGACCCGGCTCGTCGGCGCCGACGGGCGGGTCGTGGCCGCCGGTTTCTACCAGGGCGGTGCCGCCGACCTGCGGCTCGGGGAGGAGTTCCACCACAACCGGGTGGAGGTCGTCGCCTCCCAGATCGGCGCGGTGCCGCTGCGCAAGCGGGCCCGCTGGGACGTCGCCCGGTTGCAGGAGACCGTCGTGGACCTGCTCGCCGCCGGGCAGCCCGACGTCGGGGCCCTGGTCAGCCACCGCTTCGACGTCGCCGACGCCCCGGCCGCCTACGAGCTGCTCGACACCCGCCCCGGCGAGGCCCTGCAGGTCGTCCTCGACTTCCCCGAGAACTCGGCGCCGCAGGACACCGGGGGCGCGCTGTGAGGGCCAACGCGATCTGCGTGCAGGAGCAGCACCTGCCCGGCCGCGACCTGCTGGAGAAGTGGGAGACGGCGCAGGCGTGGGGGTTCGACGGCATCGAGCTGCGCTCGGCCGGGGACGGCGCCTTCGCCGCCCGGCTGCCCGAGCTGCGCCGCGCGGCGGCCGCGGGGGTGCCGATGCCGACGACGTGCGTGGAGATGGGCCACTTCATCGGCGCCTTCGACCCCGACCTGCGCCGCGACGCCCGCGAGCAGCTGCGCTCCCAGCTCGGCGTCATGGCCGAGATCGGCGGGCTGGGCGCGATGACACCGGCTTCCTGGGGCATGTTCTCCCGCCGGCTGCCGCCGTTCGAGCCGCCCCGCTCCCCCGAGGAGGACCGCGAGGTGCTGCTGGAGGCCCTGGCCGACCTCGGTGGGCACGCCCACCGCGAGGGGGTGCTGCTGCTGCTGGAACCCCTCAACCGCTACGAGGACCACATGGTCAACCGCCTGGCCGACGCCGTGTCCCTCGTGCGGGAGGTCGGCGGCGACGGGGTGCGGGTGGCGGCGGACACCTACCACATGAACATCGAGGAGTCCGATCCCGCCGCCGCCCTGCTGGCCGCCGGGCCGTGGATCGGGCACGTGCAGGTCAGCGACTCCAACCGGCTGGAACCCGGCGCCGGGCACGTGGACTGGCCGCTGCTGTGCGCGGCGCTCGGCGCCATCGGCTACACCGGGCCGCTGGCCGTGGAGAGCCGGCTGTCGGGCCCCGCCGAGCAGGTGCTGCCGCGGGTCCCACCGCTGCTGCGGAGGTTCCTCTGAGCGCCGCGGCCGCCGCGCGCCGGTCCTCGCCGCTGGCCCGCGCCGCGGTGGAGGTGCTGCTGCGCAACCGCGCCGCGCTGCACACGCTGCCCGCCACCGGCCTGTACCCCCACCAGTGGAGCTGGGACTCCGCGTTCACCGCGATCGGCCTGCGCCACGTCTCACCGCGCCGCGCGCAGCAGGAGCTGGAGTCGCTGCTGGGGGCGCAGTGGGCCGACGGCCGGCTGCCGCAGATCGTCTTCGACCGCCAGCGCGACGAGGACTACTCCCCCGGCGCCGCGTTCTGGCGCAGCGAGGAAATCCCCGGCTCCCCGGCCGTGCCCACCGCCGGGCTCGTGCAGCCGCCCGTGCACGCCCGCGCCGCGCTCGCCGTGCACCGCGCCGACGAGGCGGAGTCGCGCCGGCGGGGTTTCCTGGAGCGCGCCCACCCCCGGCTGCTCGCCTGGCACGGGTACCTGCGCACCCGGCGCGACCGCGGCGGGCGGGGGCTGGCGAGCATCGTGCACCCGTGGGAGAGCGGGATGGACAACTCCCCGGCCTGGGACGGCCCGCTGTCGCGGGTGCCGGACGTGCGCGCGGGCGGCCCGGGGGTGCCGCGCCCGGACCTGCGCCACGCCGACCCCTCGGAACGGCCCAGCAACGCCGAGTACGGCCGCTACCTGCACCTGGCCGCGCGCTACCGCGACCACCGCTGCGACGACGCCGACGCCGGCCACGAGTTCGTCTGCGAGGACCCGGCGTTCAACGCGCTGTGGGCGGACGCCGAGCTGGCGATGGCCGAGGTCGCCGCGGCGCTGGGCGGGGACCGGGCACCGCACGAGGCCCGGGCGCGGGAGCTGACGGCCGCGCTGGAGCCGCTGTTCTCGCCCGCCCTGGGCACGTACGCGGCGCGGGACGTGCGCACCGGCGAGCTGCAGCGGGTGGCCACGGTGGCGGGCCTGCTGCCGCTGCTGCTGCCGCACCTGCCGCGGGCGGCGGAGCTGCTGGCGACGCTGCGCGGGCCGCGCTTCCGGCTGGGGACGGCGGTCATGGTGCCCAGCCACGACCTCACCGCCGCGGGTTTCGACCGGGCCCGCTACTGGCGCGGGCCGTCGTGGTCGAGCACGACGTGGCTGCTCGTGCAGGCGCTGCGCGGGCGCGGCGCCGTGGCGGAGGCGCGGGCGCTGGGGGCGCAGCTGCGCCGCAGCGCGCTGCAGCACGGCTTCGCCGAGTACGTCGACCCCATCGACGGCACCCCGCACGGCACGCGGGCCTTCACGTGGACGGCGGCGCTGGCCCTGGACCTGGAGCTGGACCCGGAGCTGGGCTGAGCCCGGGCGGTGGTCCACCCGGCGGGCTGAGCGCGCCGTCACGAGGGGGCGACCTTCCGGAAACCACGCCGAAACCTGCTGCGCCCACCATAACCGACAGACATTCGGTTATGGTGGGCGCGCAACGGCGCACCCGGATCCGGAGGGACTCGGCATGGACGGCACCACGAGCAGCGGCGGGCAGGACGAGGGCGGGCTGAGAGCGGGTGCGCTCGGCACCGCCGGCATCACCTCCATGGTGGTGGCCGCGGCCGCCCCGCTGACGATCATGGCGGGCATCGCCCCGCTGGCCATCTCCATCGGCGGCGTCGGCGCCCCCGCCGGCTACCTCGCCGCCGGGGTGGTCCTGGCGGTCTTCGCGATCGGGTTCACGACGATGACCCGCCTCACCTCCGGCGCGGGGGCGTTCTACTCCTACATCACCCTCGGCCTGGGCCGCAGCGCCGGCGCCGGGGCCGGCCTCCTCGCGGTCGTCGCCTACAACGCCCTGCAGATCGGCGTCTACGGCCTGCTCGGCACCCAGTTCCGCGACGCCTTCGCCCGCTTCACCGGCCTCGAGGTGCCCTGGTGGGTGTTCGCCGCCCTCGGCATCGCCGCCGTGTGGTGGCTGGGCCGGCGCGGCATCGACGTCGGCGCGAAGGTGCTGGGCGTCCTGCTGGCCGCCGAGACGCTGATCCTCGTCCTGCTCGTCGCCGGCGTCCTCGCCCGCGGCGGCGCCGACGGGCTGAACCTGTCCAGCTTCACCCCCGAGGCCCTCGGCCAGCCCGGGATGTTCGGCATCCTGGGCTTCTGCTTCGCGGCGTTCATGGGGTTCGAGTCCACCGCCCTCTACCGCGCCGAGGCCCGCGACCCCGACCGCACCATCCCGCGCGCCACCTACCTCGCCGTGGCGTTCCTCGGGCTGTTCTACTGCCTCGTCGCCTGGTCGGTCGTGCAGGCGTTCGGCGACGAGCAGGTCGTCGCGGCGGCCGGCGCGGACCCGGTCGGGCTGTTCTTCACCGCGATGGACACCTACGTCGGCACCTGGGCCAGCGACGTCATGTACGTCCTGGTGCTGACGAGCGTGCTGGCCTCGCAGATCGCGTTCCACAACGCCATCAACCGCTACGCCCTCTCCCTGGCGCACGACGGCCTGCTGCCGCGGGCGCTGGGGCACACCCACCCGCGCTACCTGTCCCCCGCCACCGCCGGCGCGGTGCAGAGCGTGCTGGCGGCCGTCGTCGTCGCCGGTTTCGCCGTCGCCGGGGCCGACCCGTACTACCAGCTCGTGCTGCTGGTGAACACGCCCGGCGCGGTCGGGGTGGTGCTGCTGCAGGCCACCACCTCCGCCGCGGTGCTCGCCTACCTGTGGCGCCACCACCGCGGCGAGCCGGGCACCCGCCTCGCGCTCGTCGCCTCCGCCGCCGCCACCGCGCTGCTGACCGTCGCGCTGTGGTTCCTCGTGCGCCACATCGACCACCTGACCGCCGCCGGCGCCGCGCTGAACGCGGTCCTCGTCGGCCTGGTGCCCGCCGTGCTGCTGGCCGGCGCGCTGTGGGCGCGGCTGCTGCGCGCCCGCCGGCCGGAGGTGTTCGCCCGCATCGGCGGCGAGGACGTGCGCCGGCTCGACGCCGAGCGCCGCGCCCCCCGGGACCCCGCGCAGAATCCCGCGCAGGACCCCGCGCGGAACCCCGCACCCGACACCGAGGCAGCCCTGTGAACCGCTCCGCCCGCAGCAGCGCCGACCTCGTCGTCGCCGCCGACACCGTCCACACCCTCGACCCGCAGCACCCGCACGCGCAGGCCGTCGCGATCGTCGGCGGCACCGTCGCCGCCGTCGGGTCCCGCGCCGACGTCCGCGGCTGGTGCGGCGCCGGCACCGAGGTCGTCGACCTGGGCGCCGCCACCCTCACCCCCGGTCTCGTCGACGGGCACGTCCACCCCGTGATGGGCCTGGACATGACCGCCGGCACCGACCTGTCCGGCGTCCGCACCCTCGACGGCCTCGTCGCCGCCCTGCGCGACGCCGCCGCCGGGCTGGAGCGTGGCGGGTGGCTGCGCGGCTGGGGGCTGGACCCCAACGCCTTCGCCGGCGCGCCGATCACCGCCGCGCCGCTGGTGCGGGCCGTCGGGGAGGACGTGCCGGTGCTGCTGGACCTGTTCGACGCCCACTCGGCCCTCGCCAGCCCGGCCGCGCTGCGCCTCGCCGGCGTCGGGGGCCCGCGCCCGTTCGCCTCCGGCGCCAGCGTCGTCTGCGACGCCGACGGCCGGCCCACCGGGCACCTGCTGGAGCTGGAGGCCATCGCGCTCGTCAAGGACGCCGCGCCGGTCGACGACCCCGCCTCCCGCCGGCAGCGGCTGCGGGACCTGCTGCGGCGCATGGCCGCCGTCGGCATCACCGCCGGCAACGCCATGGACTTCGAGGGCGACTCCCACGACCTGGTGCGCGCCCTGGAGGAGGACGGCGAACTGCCCGTCCGCTGGCGGTTCGCCCCGTTCGTCATGCCGGGCGCCACCCGCGCCGACCTGGACCGGGTCGTGGAGCAGCAGCGGCTGCACGGGCGGCGCTGGCAGGTCGAGGGCGCCAAGTTCATGATCGACGGCACGGTGGACGGCGGCACCGCGTGGCTGGCGGAGGCCGACACCCACGGGGAGTCCACCAGGCCGTTCTGGCCCGACCCGGAGGAGTACGTCCACGCGGTGCGCCACCTCGCCGCGCAGGGGGTGCCCACCGTCACCCACGCCATCGGCGACGCCGGCATCCGCTACGTGCTGCGGGCGCTGGCCGGCGCCCCCACCCGCACCGGCGTGCCGCACCGCGTGGAGCACCTGGAGACCATGCCGTCGGACCTCGTGCCGCTGTTCCGCCGCCTCGACGTCACCGCCAGCATGCAGCCCACCCACTGCACCCACTACACGCGCGCCGACCACGGCGACAACTGGTCGCAGCGGCTGGGGCCCGAGCGCGCCGGGCGGGCGTTCCGCACCCGGGACCTGCGCGAGGCCGGCGCCCGCCTCGCGCTGGGCTCGGACTGGCCGATCGCCCCGTTCGACCCGCGCGCCGTCATGGCCGACGCCAGGCTGCGGCGCACCGCCGGGCACCCGCAGGAGGAACCCGTGCTGCCCGGGCAGGCCCTCACCGCGCGGATGGCCCTGGAGGGGTACACCACCCACGCCGCGGCCGCGGCCGGGCTCGCCGACCGGGCGGGGATGCTGCGCGCGGGGTTCCGCGCCGACGTCACGGCGTTCGCGCTGGACCCGCTGACCGCCGACCCCGACGAGTTCGCCGAGGCCCCGGTGCTGCTCACCGTCGTCGACGGCGCCGTGGCGCACCGCGCCGGGGAGGCGCTCGCGGTGTCCTGACGCGCCGACCCCAGGAGAACCCCGGCACCGAGAACCCCGGCACCGAGAACCCCAGGAGGAACCTCCCCGTGGCCCGCCCCACCACCCCGCTGCTGTCCCGGCAGCAGATCCTCACCGCCGCGCTGGAGCTGCTGGACGAGACCGGCTCGTTCACGCTGCCGCGGCTGGCGGCACGGCTGGGGGTGAGCGCCTCCTCGATCTACCACCACGTCAAGGGCGGGCGGGAGGAGATCGTCGAGGGCATCCGGGGGCTGCTCACCGACGGGGCGATGCCCGCCGAGGACGACGGCGAACCGGACTGGCAGGAGTTCGCCCGGCGCTGGGCGCGCGGCTACCGCGCCGCGATGGCCGCCCACCCGCACGTCATCGCCCTGCTCACCGCGCAGACCGTCTCCGACCCGCTGACGCTGGCCAGCTACGAGGCGCTGGCGCAGGTGCTGCAGCGCAGCGGGTTCGGCGAGGAGGAGCTGCTGCACGCCGTCACGGTGCTGGACTGCTTCGTGCTGGGGTCCGCGCTCGACGCCGGCGCGCCGCTGGACGTGTGGGCGGACGCCGGCGACCCGGCCTCGGCGATGTCGCGGGCGATCGCCGCCACCCGCACCCGGCCCGGGGACCGCTCGGCGCGCTCCTTCGAGCTCGGCCTGCGCATCCTGCTGACCGGTCTGGACGCGCTGCGCACCGCGGTGCCGCAGCAGACCTGAGGTGGGCTCCGGCGCCCGCCTCAGCGCGCCGGGACCTCCTGGCGCACCGGCTGCACGTCGGCGTCCACGACGACCCCCTGCTCCACGACCCGCAACCCGCGCGGGGAGACCTCCGCCGGCAGCCCCTGCAGCGGCACGCCGACGCCGTCGAGCACGGTGGACAGCCCGGCGGAGCGGGCCAGGTCGCGCAGCTCGTCGAGCCCGACGCCGCGCCCGGCCAGCGACGCCGCCTCCGGCACCAGCAGCAGGTCGTCGCCGTCCAGGCGCGGGGCGACGTCGAGCGCGAGCTCCACGTCCTGCCCGAGCACCCGCAGGCTCGTGGTGGCCCGCACCCGCTGCCCGGCGGCGCTGAGGACGGCATCGGCTCCGGCGGCGCGCACCCGCTCCTCCAGCGCGGCCCACGGCACGAGGGCGCGGGCCTCGCCGCCGGTCGTGGTCAGCTCCCCGGCCCGGCCGAGCAGCACCTGGCGCTGCACGGTGACGCCGTCGAGGCGCACCCGCACGTCGCGCAGGTCGACGTCGGTGCCCAGCTCGGCGGCGGGGGCGGTGGGGGCGGTGATCGTCACGGCGTCGAAGCGGCCGCGGGCGGCCTGCAGCAGGAAGGAGCCGTCCGGGAAGTCCACCTGCGGGGTCGTGCCCAGCCCCGTCTCCCGCTGCACCTGCTCGGCGACGGCCGCCTCGGCCCGCGAGCGCGCGGTGGCGTCGCCGGCGACGGCGGCGGCCACCAGCGCGGCCAGCAGCAGGACGAGCACGAGCAGGCACCCGCCGCGCCGCCTGCGCCGCCGGGACGCCGCTGCGGGTGGTGCTGCCATCGGGTGCTCCTGGAGGTGGGTGGGGTGCTGCCCCCTTCCTACGCGGAAAGGACCCTTTCCGCGCTCCGCGCCACCCTCTCCCGCGCGGAAAGGACCCTTTCCGCCCTCCTCCGGGCGCCCGTCTCCGGGTTCGGGCGCCTCGACCCGGCGCGGCGAACGCCCGAACCCGGAGATGGGCGCCTCCTCCGACCCGGCGTGCGGGTGGCACCGTGGGCGGGTGCGCGCCAGCCGCCTGCTGACCATGACGATGCTGCTGCAGACCCGCCAGCAGATGAACGCCCGGGAGCTGGCCGAGCGCCTGGAGGTCTCCGAGCGCACGGTGCAGCGCGACGTGGAGGCGCTGCAGGCCGCGGGCGTGCCCGTCGTCTCCACCCGGGGCGTGGCCGGCGGTTACCGCCTGGAGGCGGGGTACCGCACGCGGCTGACGGGGCTGTCGCCGCGGGAGGCGGAGGCGGTGGCGCTGCTGGGCCTGGCCGGTCCGGCGGGTGAGCTGGGGCTGGCGGACGTGCTGGGCGGTGCGCGGCTGAAGGTGCTGGCGGGGTTGACCGCGGAGGGCCGGGAGCGGGCCGAGCGGGTGGCGGGCCGCTTCCTGCTGGACACGGACCGCTGGTTCGGCAGCGCGGAGCCGACGCCGGCGCTGGCGACGCTGGCGGGTGCGCTGTGGGAGGACCGGCGGGTGCGGGTGCGCCACCACCGCCGCGGCGGGGAGGTCGTGGCGCGGGTGCTGGACCCGCTGGGGCTGGTGCTGAAGGCGGAGTGGTACCTGCTGGCGCTGCGCGACGGGCAGCCGCGCACGTACCGGGTGTCGCGGCTGGCGGACGTGGAGGTGCTGGCCGAGCCGGCGCGGCGCCCGGCGGGTTTCGACCTGCCGCGGGCCTGGCGGGAGCACCGCTCGGGGCTGGAGCGGCACGCAGCGGCGGTGCGGGTGCGGGTGCGCGCCGACCCGGGGGTGCTGCCGTCGCTGCGGCGGGTGGCGTCGGCGGCGGGGCAGGCGCAGGTGCCGGTGCTGGCGGAGGGCCTGCCGCGCGACGAGCGGGGCCGGGTGGAGCTGGAGGTGCTCTTCGACGGCGAGCGCTGGGCGGTGATGTCGCTGCTGGGGATGGGTGCGGCGGTGGAGGTGCTGGCCCCGGGGCGGTTGCGGCGGCAGGTGGCGGCGCAGGCGCGGGCGCTGGCGGCGCTGTACGGGGACGGGAGCAGGGCCGATGCCGAGATCGACCCGAAAGACGACAGGATCTGACGGGATGGCGTCCTAGCCTCGGCGGCGGCGACCGCGGGGAAGCGGCCGCCGGACCCGGTCCAGGCCCTCAGGAGGAGCCATGAGCCAGACCAGCACCCACGACGTCACCGCGCAGGGCGCGGACGCGATCGACCCGCGCCCGCTGGCCGTCCGCGCGCTGGAGGTGTTCACCGACCTCGTGCGGCAGGTTCCCGACGAGGCGTGGGACCGCGGCACGAGGGGGGTGGTGACGACGAGCGACCCGTCCAGCGACCCGTCGCTGCGCGAGCTCGTCGGCTACCACGCCTACGACGACGCGTGGATCCCGGCGCTGCTCGCGGGCCGCACGATGGCCGAGGTGGGCGAGGACGCCTTCGGCACCCCGTTCGGCGGCGAGGTGCTCGGGGACGACGTGAAGGCCGGCTTCGCCGCGACGGCGGCGGCGGCCGTCGCGGCGGTGCGGGGGCTCGACGACCTCGAGCGCACCGTGCACTGCTCGTTCGGGGACTTCTCCGCCCGCGACTACCTGTGGCAGGTGGTCTCCTTCCGCGGGCTGCGCGCGGTGGAGCTGGCCCGGCTGCTCGGCCTCGACGAGGAGCTGCCCGCGGAGCTGGTGGCGGGGATGCTCGCGTACTTCGAGGTGCACGCCGAGCAGTGGCGGGCGTGGGGCGTCTTCGGCCCGGCGGTCCAGGCCCCGGCCGGCGCCACCGCGCAGGAGCGGCTGCTGGCGCTGACGGGGCGCGCCCCGCGCTGAGCCCGCTCCCCCGCCGAGCCGCCCATCTCCGGGTTCGGGCGGCCAGATCCTGCTCCCCGGGCGCCCGAACCCGGAGATGGGCGCCCGGGGAGCACGCGCCCGCAGGCCCACCGGGAAGACCTCGCCGCGCCCCGCGGTTGTGCCGGTCATGGCGACCACCGCTCTCACCCTGGACACGCACGACGAGACCGTGCGCGACGGCATCGTGCTCATCGACTTCTGGGCGGCGTGGTGCGGCCCGTGCCGCCAGTTCGCGCCCGTGTTCGAGCAGGCGTCGGAGACCCACGGCGACATCACCTTCGCGAAGGTCGACACCGAGGACCAGCAGGAGCTCGCCGCCCGCTACGGCATCACCTCCATCCCCACCCTCGTCGCCTACCGCGACGGGGTGCCGATCTTCGGCCAGCCCGGTGCGCTGCCCGCCCCGGCGCTGGAGGACCTCATCGGTCAGATCCGCGCCCTGGACATGGAGCAGGTGAAGGTGCAGTACGCCGCCGCCCAGCAGCAGGCGGCCCAGCAGGCCCAGCAGGCCGCGCAGCAGCAGGCGCAGCGGCAGGCGGCCGCGCACGCCACCCGCTCCCCCGGTGTGCGGGCCGGCACCGACCCGACGGTGTTCTGAGCCGCACCAGCCGACGGCCGAGGCCGCTCCCCGATCGCGGGGGGCGGCCTCAGCCGTTCCCGGCGAGCTGGTGCGCCAGGTCCTCCAGCCCGGAGGCGACGAGGTCGGGCCCGCGCAGGTGCTGCGGGTACGGCGCCCCCGTGCGGTCGACCCACGCGGTGCGCATCCCCGCCCGCGACGCCCCGTCGACGTCCCACGGGTGCACCGCCACCAGCAGGCACCCGGCCACGGGCACGCCGCAGCGCTGCGCCGCGTGCTCGTAGGCGCGCCGCGCGGGCTTCCACGCCCCGGCGTCGTCGACGGACAGCAGCCGCTCGAACTCCGCGCGCAGCCCGGCGCGCTCCAGCAGCCCCTCGGACACCGCGGTGGCGCCGTTGGTCAGGGTGACCAGCCGCAGCCCGAGCGCGCGCAGGTCGCGCACCCCGGCGGGCACGTCCGGGTGCACGTCCAGCGCGCCGAAGCCGGCCAGCACGTGCTCGACGGCCTCCTCCACCGGCACCGCCAGCTGCCGGCCGTGCAACAGCCCGCGCAGCACCCCGGCGCCCACCTCGGCGAAGGGCGCCGCCGAGCCCGCCGCGGCCAGAGCGAAGCCGTCGCGCAGCAGCGCCGCGAACCACGCGGCGGCCAGGTGCCCGGGCGCGCCGACGTCCGCGAAGCGCCTCGCCATCGGCGCCATGTCGGACAGGGTTTCGTTGACGTCGAAGACGACGACCGACGAGCGCACCGGGCCGCCGCCCGCGGACGTCAGGACTTGCCCCCGCGCGGGCTGTCCTCCTGGTGGCGCTCGGCGTGGGTGTGGTGGTCGGTCTGCTTGGACGCCCCCTGGGTGACGCCCGCCTCGCTGGGGCTCATCCCGTGCTCCTTGGCCTCACGGGCCGCGGCGCGCATCTGGTCCTGGTCCGGCTTCTTCGACACGACGACCTCCTGCTGGACGGTGCTGCTCCCGAGCCGCGGTCTCGACCCGCCACCCGGTGGCCGTACCCGGGTCCGGCGCGGGGAAACGCCCCGGACCCGGGTCAGCGCCGCTCACTTCAGCCCGCTGCGCGCGATGCCCGCGACGAACTGCCGCTGGGCGACGGCGAACAGCACGAGCACCGGCGCCGCCGAGACGAGCGCCGCGGCCATCAGGGCTGGGTAGTCGGTGGTGAACTGCCCCTGCAGGAACGACAGGCCGACGGGCAGGGTGTAGAGGGCGGGGTCGCGCAGCGCCACCAGCGGCCAGGCGAACTCGTTCCAGCGGTACATGAACGTCATGACGACGAGCACCGCCACCAGCGGCCGCGACAGCGGCAGCACCACCGACCACAGCGTGCGCAGCTGCCCGGCCCCGTCGAGCTGGGCGGCCTCCAGCAGCTCGTCGGGCAGCGACAGGAAGTACTGCCGGGCCAGGAACACCCCGAACGCCTCCGCCGCGCGCGGGATGATGACCGCCCAGTAGGAGTTCAGCCACCCCAGGCGGGCCACGAGGTCGAACTGCGGCACGAGCAGCACCTGCACGGGGATCATCAGGGTGCTCACGACCAGCAGGAACACCACCGCCCTGCCCGGGAAGCGGTGCTTGGCCAGCACGTAGCCGGCGCTGACGTCGACGGCCACGGTCAGCACGACGGCCACCACGGCGATGGCCGCGGAGTTCTGCAGCCACAGCAGCACGGGGAAGTCGGTGAGCGCGCGCACGAACCCGCCGGTGTCGATGCCGTCGGGCAGCAGCCCGACCCGGCCGGCGAGCACGTCGCCGCGGGGGGACAGCGCCGTGACGAGCATCCAGTACAGCGGGAACACCCACACCAGCGCGAGGGCGACGACGACGGCGAGGCGGCCGGCGCGCCGGGCGCTCACGCCTCGTCCTCCGAGGCCCGCTGCGCCCGCCACCACAGGGCGGTGGCGGCGAGCACGACGACGAACACGACGACGCCGATGGCGGAGCCGTACCCCTCGCGGCGGGCGTTGAAGCCCTGCCCGTAGGCGTAGGTGACGAGCAGTTCCGTGCCGCCGGCGGGCCCGCCGCCCGTCATGACCCACACCAGGTCGAACACCTGGAAGGTCTCGATGACCAGCAGCACGGTGAGGAAGAACGTCGTGGGGCGCAGCAGCGGCCACACCACGTACCGCAGCCGCTGCCACGGCGAGGCCCCGTCCAGCTCGGCGGCCTCCATCACGTCGGCCGGCACGCCCTGCAGGGCGCTGAGGTAGAGCACGACGGCGAGCCCGGTGCGCGCCCACAGCAGCACCAGCACGATCGAGGCCGCCGCCGGCCACGGGCTGGACTGCCAGGACCACGCGGGCAGGTGCAGGGCGAGGGCGAGGCGGTGGACGATGCCGATGTTCTCGTCGAAGATCCACCGCCCGGCCATGGCGACGACGACGCCGGAGAGGACGTAGGGCGCCAGGAACAGCGCGCGGAACAGGCCCCGGCCGGGCAGCTTGTCGCGCAGCAGCAGGGCCAGGGCCAGGCCGAGGGCGAGGCTGACGGGCACCGACACCGCCGCCAGCAGCACGGTGTGCCCGGCGGCGCGCCAGAACACCGGGTCGCGGGCCAGCTCGGCGTAGTTGCCCAGGCCCACCCAGCGGGCCTCGCCGATGCCGGTGGAGTCGGTGAGGGAGATCCGCACCGCCCCCACCAGCGGGTACAGCACGAACAGCCCGAACAGCACCAGCGCGGGGGCGAGCATCGCGGAGGACACCACCGCCCGGCGCAGCACGGGCAGCCGGCGCGCGGCCGCGGCCGGCCGCGGCGGGGCGCTGCGGGCCGGTGCGGTGACGCTCACCGCTGCAGGACGGAGCGCACCCCGTCGGTGATCTTCCGCAGCGCGGTGGTGTCGTCGTCGGAGCCGAGGAACGCCTCGTCGAGGCGGTCGCGCAGCTGGGCGTTGACGGCGTTGAAGCTGGGCACGACGACCTGCTCGACGAGCTCGGTGCGGATGGCCTCGGCCTGCTGGACGTACAGCCGCATGAGGTCCGGGCGCACCGCGAACTGCAGCGAGGCGGGGTCGATGTCGGAACGGGTGGGCAGCACGGTGGTGGCGGCGCAGAAGTCGGCCACCTGCTGCTGGCCGGCGCAGTACCGCAGGAACTCCAGCGCCGCCTCCCGGTTGGGGGAGTCCTGCACGGCGACGAGGGCGTTGCCGCCGAGGTCGGCGGAGGCGTTGACGTCGCGGGGCAGGAAGGTGGCGGTGTACTCGAAGCCGGCGGCCTCGAAGTCGGGCAGCAGGAAGTCCCCGCCGAAGCAGGTGGCGACGGTCTGGTTGGTGAACAGGTCGCTGGCGGCCTGCCCGCGCGCGGCGCCGGAGGGGGGCACGAGGCCGTTGCGGAACAGGTCGCGGGTGTAGGTGAGGGCCTTGAGCAGGCCGGGGTCGTCGGCGGCGACGTCGGTGAGGTCCTCGGTGAGCAGCCGCCCGCCGGCCTGGTCGACGAAGTTCAGCCAGCGGAAGGCCCCGGCGCGCTGCCAGTTGGCGGCGAAGGCGAAGGTGTCGGCGCGGGTGGGGCGGATGCGGCCGAGGACGTCGGTGAACTGCTCCCACGTCCAGGCGTCGTCGGGGCTGGTGGGCAGCGCCCCGATCCCGGCGGAGGCCACGGCGGCGGTGTTGAGCAGCAGCATCGAGGTGTCGGTGTGCTGGGGGATGCCGTAGGTGCCGTCGTCGTCGGTGACGGCGCTCCAGAAGGCGGGCAGGAAGGAGCCCTCCAGGTCCCCGGCGTCGGGCAGCTCGGCGAGGACGCCCTGCTCGCGGTAGACGCCGACGTCGGTGTAGCTGACGCGGAACAGGTCCGGCGGGGTGGGGGTGCGCAGGCCGGTGTCGACGGCGGTGAGGATCTCCGAGTACGGCACCACCTGGATCTTCACGGTGGTGCCGCTCTGGGCCTCGAACCCGTCGGCGAGGGCCTGGAAGGCCTTGGCCTCGGCGTCGCCGGCCCAGGTGAGCATCGTCAGCTGCGTCGAGGAGCCGCCGGTGGCGTCCCCGGAGGCGTCGTCGGAGCTGTCGCCGCCGGTGGAGAAGCCGCTGCAGGCGCTGAGCGCGCCGGTGGCGGCGAGCCCGGCGCCGGCACCGAGCACGGCGCGGCGGGCGGGGCGGGGCGGCGTCGTGCGGGCGGGGGGCGTCGGCGGCACGGCAGGGGTGGTCACGGCAGCACTCCGGTGGTCGTGGGCGTGGGAGCGCTGGTGCGCTACCCGGGGCGTGAGCGGCGGGGGCGTTCCGCAAGCTAGCCGGGCACCTGCCGCTCGGCGCGTCGAAGCACCCTCCCCGGCCACGCGTAGCCAGACGATCACTGCGAGTGGTGATGATCTGCCGTCCGGGGGACGATGGGCCCAGACCCGCGACGCCCGAGGAGAGCCCCGTGAAGTACCGCCTGGTGACCCGCAGCGACTTCGACGGACTGGTGTGCGCCGTCCTGCTGCGCCACCTCGACATGATCGACGACATCACGTTCGTGCACCCCAAGGACGTGCAGGACGGCGTCGTGGAGGTCACCGGGCGGGACGTCCTGACGAACCTGCCCTACGCCCCGGCCGCGCACCTGGTCTTCGACCACCACCACTCCGAGGCGCTGCGCACCGGCGGCACCGCCGCCAACCACGTCATCGACCCCGACGCGCCCTCGGCCGCCCGCGTCGTCTACGACCACTTCGGCGGCGCCGAGCGCTTCCCGAAGGTCACCCCGGAGCTGATGGCCGCCGTCGACCAGGGCGACTCGGCGGCCTACTCGGAGGAGGAGGTGCTCGACCCGCAGGGCTGGGCGCTGCTGAACTTCCTGATGGACAGCCGCACGGGCCTGGGGCGCTTCCGCGGGTTCCGCATCTCCAACTACCAGCTGATGATGCAGCTCATCGACGCGTGCATCGAGCACAACGACGTCGACGCGATCCTCGCCCTGCCCGACGTGGCCGAGCGCGTGGAGCTGTACCGCTCGCAGGCGGAGCTGTTCCAGGAGCAGCTGCGCCGGGTCACCACCCTGCACGGCGACGTGGCCGTGGTGGACCTGCGCGAGGAGGACGTCATCCACGCCGGCAACCGGTTCATGGTCTACGCCATGTACCCGCGGGCCCGGGTCAGCATCCACGTCATCTGGGGCAAGCAGAAGCTCAACACGGTCTTCGCCGTCGGCAAGTCGATCATCGACAGGTCCTCCCCCGTCGACGTCGGCGCCGTCTGCCTGCGCTACGGCGGCGGCGGCCACCTCGCCGCCGGCACCTGCCAGGTGTCCCACGAGGACGCCGAGCGGGTGCTGGCCGAGCTCGTCGAGGCCGTCCGCACGCCGCGGCACGCCATGACCTGACCGCCGCCGGCCGGACCGGGGCCGTCGACCGGGGGCCCTTCGGGGGAAACGGCCCGGCCACCGCCGCACCGCGTTAGGGTCGATCCTCACGATCGTCCGGCACCCACCGGGGGGCGCCTGACGCGAGGAGGAGTACCAGGTGCGCCGTCGCGTGCTGCTGGGGGGCGCCGGGGCGGTGCTGCTCGCCGGCGCCGGCACCACCGCGGCCGTCCTGCCCCGCCACCTCGGCCCCGACCCGCTGCCCGGCCTGCTCACCGACGCCTCCTGGCGGGCCACCGCCGACCACGGCGACACAGGCCCGCTCGCCGAGGCCCGCTGGCTCGCCGCCGGCTCCCTGCCCGGCGCGGGCGGCCCCTGGGCGGACATGGTCCGCTGGGCGCTGCTGGACCTGCGCCAGCTGCAGCAGGGCGGCGCCTTCCTCGCGGGCCCGGCCGCGCGCTGGCGCTTCTCCTGGCCGCGCGACGCCGCGTTCGCCGCCGCTGCGCTCTCCCGCACCGGTCACCGGCCCGAGGCCCTGGCCGCGCTGGCGTTCTTCACCCGCGTGCAGCGCCCCGACGGCGGCTTCGAGGCCCGCTACCGCCCCGACGGCAGCCTGCCCGACGGCCGCCGGGCGCAGGACGACGGCGTGGGGTGGCTGCTGTGGGCGCGGGCCGAGCTCGCCGCCGACGCCCCCGCCGCGACGGCCGCCGACCTGCGCCCCGGCACCGCGCTGCGGGGCCTGCTCGACGGCTGCGTGCGCTCGGTGCTGACCCTCACCGGCGAGGGGCGCCGGCTGCCGCCCGTCTCCCCCGACTACTGGGAGCGCGGTGAGCGCCGGCTGCCGCTGGGCGCCGCAGCCCGGCTGCTGGCCGGGTTGCGCGCCGCGGCCCGGCTGCACGCCCTGCTGGGCGAGCCCGCCGCTCCGCTGCGGGCGGCCGCGGACCGCCTGGAGGACCGCGTCCGCGACGCCTTCGGCCCGGAGGGGTACCAGCGCTACGCCCGCGCCGGCGGCCGCGACGCGGCGACGTGCTTCCTGCTGCCGCCGTTCGCGGCCGCCGCCGGAGAGGAGGTCGTCGAGGCGTGGGAGGGCTACCAGCGCGAGGCCGTGCGCCCCGCCGGCGGCCTGGCCCCCGGCGCCGGGTGGAAGCAGGACGGCATCTCCTGGACGCCGGAGGTGGGGCTGGTGGCGCTCACCGCCGCCGCCACCGGCCGCGGGGAGGTGGCCGGGCGCTGGCTGACGTGGCTGGACGCGCACCGGGTGCCGTGGGGCAGCCTGCCGGAGAAGGTGCTGCCCGACGGCGCCCCCGCCGGCCCCGCCCCGCTGGGGTGGACCGCGGCGTGCGTGGTCCTGGCCGTGGACGCCCTGGACCGCGAAAGTTCTCAGAACTCAGGGTAACTACATAGTTTCTTCGAGTGACGACTCGTCCGGGTTCCGTCAAATTGCTTCCTCAATCGGTTCACGCTGCGTACGCTGCGGCGCACCAGCACGTGAAGCGGGAGGTGGGATGCACCGGGAACCCCCAGCTGCGCGCCGGGCTGCCACGGCCCGGTGGAGCTGCCGCTGCACCGCGCGCCGGATCCCCGCCACCGCAACGCGATGGACCGCGGACCACGACGGTTCCCGGTCCCCCGCCGCAGCGGCGCAGGCGGAGTTCTGACGGACCGCCGCACGAGCGGCCGACGGAGGAGGACCCGTGTCATCGACGACCACCGACGAGATCCTGCACACCCCGAGGTTCTCCCCCGCCCGCCGCGGCGGGTACCTCGAGACCGAGGTGGACGCGTTCGTCGAACGCGCCCTCGCCACCGTCCTCGACCTGCAGCACCGCCTGGCGGCCAGCGAGGACGCCCGCGCCGACGCCGAGGCCCGCCTGCACGCCACTCCTGGCGCCGGCACCGGCGGCGCGGTGGACACGCCCACGCGGGCGCTGCGCCTGCTGGAGATGGCGCAGCAGAGCGCCGACGCCGCCGTCGCCGACGCGCAGCAGGAGGCGGAGCGGCTGCTCGCCGACGCGCAGGAACGCGCCGCCGCCCGCGAGGACGCCGCCCGGCAGGCCGCTGCGGACGTCGAGCGGGCCAGCCGCGAGCGGCAGGCGGAGCTGGAGGCGGAGACCGCGGACCTGCTGGAGTCCGAGCGCGCCGCCCGGTTGCAGGTCCACGAACTCGTGCGGCACCTCAACGGGGTGCTGGAGAAGTACCACGAGGACGGCGCCGGAACCCCGCAGTAGCGAAGCCCGGCAGCAGCGAGACCCCGCAGCAGCGACCCGTTCCAGAACCACCAGGAGGACGCCCGTGACCGTCTACGAGCAGCTCGGCGCCGAGGGCGGCATCCGCACCGCCGTCGACGAGTTCTACCGCCGGGTCGTGGCCGACCCGCAGCTCGCGCCGTTCTTCGACGGCGTCGACCTGCCCCGGCTGCGCGCCCACCAGGCGCAGCTGCTCGTGCAGGTCACCGGCGGCCCGGCCCGCTACGACGGCCGCGACCTCGCCACCGCCCACGCCCGCCTCGGCATCGGCGAGCGGGACTTCGACCGCGTCGTGGAGCACCTCGTCGCCGTGCTCGTCGACGCCGGGGTCGGCGAGGACACCATCGCCGCCGTCGGCGCCGCCCTCGGCGCGCACCGGCAGGACGTCGTGACCGCACCCGTCCCGGCGCCCTGACGCACGGCGCAGCGGACGGGACGAGGACGAGAACCGCCGGCACGGGAGGGACGGACGTGGACATCGCGAGGATGCGGGCCAACTTCGGCAAGGCCGCCGCCGCGGGGGACGAGGCCCCGCTGTACTTCTACTCCCACCTGTTCCTCAGCCACCCCGAGACGCGGCAGATGTTCCCCGTCTCCATGCGCCACCAACGCGACCGGCTGTTCGCCGCCCTCGGCGAGGTGGTGGCCCTCGTCGACGACGTCGACGCCCTCGTGCCCGTGCTGCAGCAGCTCGGCCGCGACCACCGCAAGTTCGGCACCGCCGCCGCCCACTACCCCGCCGTGGGCGCCAGCCTGCTGGCCACCCTGGAGCACTTCGACGGCGACTGGGACGACGAGCTCGCCGCGGACTGGACCACCGCCTACACCCTGGTGGCGGACGTGATGGTCGCCGCCGCCGAGCAGGCCGCCGGCCAGCCCCCCTGGTGGGACGCGAAGGTCCTCACCCACGAGATGCACGGACACGACATCGCCGTCCTGCAGGTGCAGCCGCAGATCGCCCTGGAGCACGAGGCGGGGCAGTCCGTCTCCGTGGAGACCGAGCTGCGGCCCCGGTTGTGGCGCTACTACTCCGTCGCCAACGCGCCGCGCCCCGACGGCATCCTGGAGCTCCACGTGCAGGCCCAGGACGGCGGCCCCGTCAGCTCCGCGCTCGTGCGGCACGTCGGCGTCGGCGACGTGCTGCGCCTGGGGCCCCCCGTCGGCCGGCTCACCCTCGAGCCGAGGTCCGAGCGGGACCTGCTGCTCGTCGCCGACGGCACCGGCATTGCACCGCTGAAGGCGCTCGTCGACCAGGTCGCCCGGCACGGCCCCGCCCGCCGCGTCGACCTGTTCGTCGGGGCCCGCACCGAGGAACGCCTCTACGACCTGCCCGCGCTGCGGCGCACCGCCGCGGAGAACCCCTGGCTCACCGTCACGCCCGTCGTCTCCCAGGACGAGCGCTCCGAGCTGGAGCAGGGCGACGTCGCCGACGTGGTGGCCCGCCGCGGGCCGTGGACCAACCGCGACGTGTACGTCGCCGGTTCCCCGCGGATGGTGCGCAGCACCCGCAGCCAGCTCGTCGCCGGCGGGGTGCCCGAGGAGCGCATCCGCACCGAGGCGTTCAGCGCGAGCCGACCAGGACCCAGCGTGGAAGGGAAGGTGTCCTCGTGACCACCGGGACGGGAGAAGGCCCAGACGCCGCGCGCCTCACGCCGGCCGACGTCGACAGCGTCCGGTTCAGCCGCGGCAACCTCGTCAACGGCTACCGCGCCAGCGAGGTCGACAAGTTCCTCGACCGCGTGCAGCACGAACTGGTGCGGCTCGCCACGGACAAGGCGGAGCTGCGCGCCCAGGTGCGCAACCTCCAGGAGCAGGCCGGTCTGCACGACGCCGTCCCGGAGAACCCCACCGCCCACGCCGTGCGCATCCTGTCGGCCGCCCAGCAGACCGCCGACCAGTACGTCGCCGACGCCGAGGTGTACAGCCGCCGCCTCGCCATCGAGGCCCGCGAGCGGTACGAGGCCGTCGTGCAGGAGGCCTCCGAGCAGGCCACCGCCATCATGCAGAAGGCCGAGCTGGAGGCCGCCACCGCCGTCGGCACCGGCCGGCACCGCACCGTCGAGGACCTCCAGGAGCAGGTCGTCTACCTCCAGGCGTTCGGCAAGGCCTTCCGCACCCAGCTCAAGAGCTACCTGGAGGCCCTGCTCGCCGACCTCGACAGCGAGTGGCGCCGCTCCGACCCCGCCACCTATCCCGCTCCCCCGCCCGCCCCCTCCCTCAACGGGCACAACCGCGCCGACCTGCTGCCCCCGCAGCTCGGCGAGACCAGCCGCAACGGGCGCGGGGAGGCGCGCGGCGAGCGGGACCGCGTGATCGAACTGCCGCGGTGACCGTGGACCGGGACGGGAGTGCCGCGGGTGGGAGTGCCACAGGTGGGGTGGGCTCTGCGATGATGGCCCCGGTGCGCACCGCGCACCGGGGCCTCTAGCTCAACTGGCAGAGCAGCGGACTTTTAATCCGCGGGTTGTGGGTTCGAGTCCCACGGGGCCTACCGCTCTGACCTGCGACT
>NZ_BAABIL010000174.1:0-5109 GCF_039542765.1 Kineococcus glutinatus | reverse complement strand
GAGCTCACCGACGCCGCCGGCCGGCCCGCGGCCGCGGCGGTGGTGGCCTCCCGCCCCGCGCCCCCCGGGCGGCCCACCGTGCTGCTGTACGCCCACCACGACGTGCAGCCCCCCGGGGAGGACGGCGACTGGGCCAGCGCGCCCTTCGAGCCCGTCGAGCGCGACGGGCGCCTCTTCGGCCGCGGTGCCGCCGACGACAAGGCCGGGCTCATGGTGCACGTCGCCGCGCTGCGGACCCTGCTGCCGCTGTGGGGTGCCGACGGGGGGGTCGGCGTCACCGTCTTCGTCGAGGGTGAGGAGGAGATCGGCTCGCCCACCTTCGCGGCCTTCCTCGCCGCGCACCGCGAGGCCCTCGCCGCCGACGTGATCGTCGTCGCCGACTCGACGAACTGGCGGGTGGGCGTCCCGGGCCTCACGACGACCCTGCGCGGCCTCGTCGACTGCACCGTCCGCGTCGACGTCCTCTCCCACGCCGTGCACTCCGGCGTCAACGGCGGCCCGGTCCTGGACGCCCTGACCTGCCTGTGCCGGCTGCTGGCGACGCTGCACGACGAGGCCGGCGACGTGGCCGTGGCCGGCCTGGTGCGCGGCGACGCCCCGGGCACCGACCTCACCGAGGAGCGGTTCCGCGCCGACGCCGGCGTGCTGGACGGGGTGCGGCTGGCGGGGACCGGGTCCCTGGAGCAGCGGCTGTGGACCCGCCCGGCCCTGTCGGTCATCGGTCTCGACGCCCCGCCGGTGGCCCGCTCGAGCAACACCCTGCTGCCCTCCGCGCGCGCCAGGGTCTCGCTGCGGCTGGCCCCCGGCCAGGACCCGGTCGCGGCGATGGCCGCCCTGCGCCGGCACCTGGAGGACCGGGCGCCGTTCGGCGCCCGGGTGCTCGTCGAGGAGGGCGAGACCGGCGCGCCCTTCGCCTCGGACACCACCGCCGCCGCCCACCACCTCGCCCGCCGGGCCTTCGCCGAGGCCTACGACCACGAGGTCGTCGAGCTCGGCATGGGGGGCTCCATCCCCTTCCTCGCCGAGCTGGCCGCGGTCTACCCGGACGCGGCGATCCTCGTGACGGGGGTGGAGGACCCCGACTCCCGCGCCCACGGGGCGGACGAGTCGCTGCACCTGGCCGACTTCGAGCGCGCCTGCCTGGCCCACGTCCTGCTCCTCGACGCGCTCGCCGCGGTGGGGGAGGGTGGCGGCGCGGCGTAGTCTGGGCGCTCCGGCGCCGGGCGCGCCGCTCCCGGGAACAGCGCGCGCGCCGCGCCGGTTGTCGGGGGAGGAGACCGGCCGCAGGACGGCCGGTCCACAGCTGTCGAGCCGAGCGGAGACGACACCGATGACCGTCCAGGACGGAACCACCACCGCGACCCACGGGGTCGAGCTCACCGACGTGGCCGCCGCCAAGGTCAAGGCGCTGCTGGAGCAGGAGGGTCGCGACGACCTGCGCCTGCGCATCGCCGTGCAGCCCGGCGGGTGCTCCGGCCTGATCTACCAGCTCTACTTCGACGAGCGCGAGCTCGACGGTGACGCGCTGCGCGAGTTCGGCGGCGTCGGCGTCGTGGTGGACCGGATGAGCGCCCCCTACCTCGACGGGGCGACGATCGACTTCGCCGACACCATCGAGAAGCAGGGCTTCACCATCGACAACCCCAACGCGGGCAGCAGCTGCGCCTGCGGCGACTCCTTCAGCTGATCCCGGGCGACCCCGCGCCGCCGGCCGGCTGGCCGGTGGACCCGGGGCCCTCGCGCCTGGACTTCACGCGCCTGCGCCCGCGGCCCGGGGACGACCTCGTGGCCGCGGGCGGGGACCTGCGCGCCGCCACCCTCCTGGCCGCCTACCGGGCCGGGTACTTCCCGATGGGGCTCGGCCGGCGCGGGCGCCCACCCCTGGGCTGGTGGTCCCCGGACCCCCGCGGTGTCCTGGTCCCGGAGCGGGTCCACGTCTCCCGCTCGCTGCGCCGCGCCCTGCCCCGCTTCGAGGTGCGGGTGGACACCGCCTTCGACGCCGTGGTGGCCGGGTGCGCCGACCCGGCCCGCAGCGGTGCGTGGATCACCCGGCAGGTCGCCGCCGCCTACGGCGAGCTGCACCGCCTCGGCTGGGCGCACTCGGTGGAGACGTGGTGCGAGGGCGCGCTGGTGGGCGGTCTGTACGGCGTCTCGATCGGCGGCCTGTTCGCCGCGGAGTCGAAGTTCCACCGCGTCACCGGTGCCTCCAAGGCCGCCGTCGTGGCCCTGGCCCGGCTGCTGCTGGCCGACGGCACCGCCGGCCGCCTCGTGGACGTGCAGTGGTGCACAGACCACCTCGCCACCCTCGGCGTGGAGGAGGTGGGGCGCGCGGAGTACCGCGCGGCGCTCGGCGCGGTCCTGGCCCTGCCCGCGCCACCCGCCTTCGCCCGACGCCCCGACGGGGCCCCGCGGGGACCCGGGGGGTAGTCTCGGCGCGAACGCCCTGCGCGTCCGGTTCGTCGCCGGCCGCCAGCGGCGGGATCCGATCGAGGGACGTGGAGAGGCCGACGTTGGGCACCCGAGACTCGTACGCCGCACCGCGCCGCCGCTGGTCGTGGCCGTTGCGCGCCGCCGCCGGGGCGGGCCTCGCGCTCGTCCTCACCGCCTGCGGTTCCGGAAGGGCCAGCAGCGACTTCGCCCACGGCTACCTGCCGCTCGACAGCGTGGGCGCCACCAACCACACCGACCGCATCCAGGCGCTGTGGAACGGCTCCTGGATCGCGGCCCTGCTGGTCGGCATCGTCGTCTGGGGCCTCACGCTCTGGTGCGCCGTGGCCTACCGCCGCCGCAAGGGCGACCCCGAGCTGCCGCCGCAGGTGCGGTACAACCTGCCCATCGAGATCCTGTACACCACCGTGCCGGTCATGATGGTGGGCGTCCTGTTCTTCTACACGGCGCGCGACGAGGCCGCGATCCTCGACCGCACCGGCAACGTCGACCACACGGTCGCGGTGATCGGCAAGAAGTGGGGCTGGGACTTCAACTACGTCGAGGAGGACGTCTACTCCCCGGGCCGGCAGGCCACGCTGACGGGCGTCGAGGGCGTCGAGGCCACCCTGCCCGAGCTGGTGCTGCCGGTGGACCAGGACGTCCGCTTCCAGGTCGTCTCCATCGACGTCAACCACTCCTTCTGGATCCCGGCGTTCCTCTTCAAGATGGACGCCATCGCCGGCAGCCCGAACGAGTTCGTCGTGCGCCCGACCAAGGAGGGCGTCTTCCAGGGCAAGTGCGCCGAGCTGTGCGGCGAGTACCACTCGGAGATGCTCTTCAACGTCCGCGTGGTGTCGGAGGACGAGTACGACAGCTACATCGAGGACCTGCGCGACAAGGGCCAGGAGGGACAGCTCTCCACCCAGCTCGCCGGCGAGGTCGAGCGCAACGCCGCTGTGCCGCGCGATAGTGAAGGGACCAACCACTAATGGCCGCTGAGAGCATCAGCCCTCCCGGCAGCGTCGCCCGCACCGCGACGAGGCAGCCCGTCGGCGTGGTCGTGCCCCGCTCGCGGGGCAGCGTGGTCACCAAGTGGATCACGAGCACCGACCACAAGGTGATCGGCAACCTGTACTTCATCACCTCCTTCATCTGGTTCCTCCTCGCCGGCCTCATGGCCCTGGTGATCCGCGCCGAGCTGTACGAGCCCGGCATGCAGGTGGTCAGCTCCAAGGACCAGTACAACCAGCTGTTCACCATGCACGGCACGATCATGCTGCTGCTGTTCGCGACGCCGCTGTTCGCGGCCTTCGCCAACGCGATCATGCCGCTGCAGATCGGCTCGCCCGACGTGGCCTTCCCGCGCCTCAACATGCTGTCGTACTGGATCTACCTCTTCGGCGGTCTCATCGCCGGGGCGGGCTTCCTCACCCCGCAGGGTGCGGCCAGCTTCGGCTGGTTCGCCTACACGCCGCTGTCCGACGCGGTGCACTCGCCCGGTCTCGGCGGCAACCTGTGGGTCTTCGGCCTGGCCTTCGGCGGCTTCGGCACGATCCTCGGCGCGGTCAACTTCGTCACCACGATCATCTGCATGCGCGCCCCGGGCATGACGATGTTCCGGATGCCGATCTTCACGTGGAACATCCTCATCACCAGCGTGCTGGTGCTGATGGCCTTCCCCGTCCTCGCGGCCGCGATGCTCGCCCTGGGCGCCGACCGCGTCATGGGGGCCCACGTCTACGAGGCCGCCAACGGCGGGCCGATGCTGTGGCAGCACCTCTTCTGGTTCTTCGGGCACCCCGAGGTCTACATCATCGCGCTGCCGTTCTTCGGGATCATCACCGAGATCATCCCCGTCTTCAGCCGCAAGCCCGTCTTCGGCTACAAGGGCCTCGTCTTCGCGACGATCTCCATCGCGGGTCTGTCCGTGACGGTGTGGGCGCACCACATGTACGTCACCGGCAAGGTCCTGCTGCCCTTCTTCGCGCTGATGACGATGCTCATCGCGGTCCCGACGGGCCTGAAGTTCTTCACCTGGATCGGCACGATGTGGCGGGGGTCGCTCACCTTCGACACGCCGCTGCTGTGGTCGGTCGGCTTCCTCGTCACCTTCCTCTTCGGCGGCCTGACCGGCGTGATCCTGTCCTCCCCGCCGCTGGACTTCCAGCTGTCCGACTCCTACTTCGTGGTGGCGCACTTCCACTACGTGGTGTTCGGCACGGTGGTCTTCGCGATGTTCGCCGGCTTCTACTTCTGGTGGCCGAAGTTCACGGGGAAGATGCTCGACGAGCGCCTCGGCAAGATCCACTTCTGGCTGCTCTTCATCGGCTTCCACACCACCTTCCTCATCCAGCACTGGCTCGGCGCGGTCGGCATGCCGCGCCGCTACGCCGACTACCTGGTGGAGGACGGCTACACCACGATGAACCAGGTCTCCACGATCGGGTCCTTCGTCCTCGGCGCATCGATGCTGCCGTTCCTGTGGAACGTCTACCGCACCGCGCTCAAGGCGCCCAAGGTCGAGGTGGACGACCCGTGGGGCTTCGGCAACTCCCTGGAGTGGGCGACGTCCTGCCCGCCGCCGCGGCACAACTTCACCTCCCTGCCGCGCATCCGCTCCGAGCGGCCCGCCTTCGACCTGCACCACCCCGAGGTCGTCGGGCACGACACGCCGACCGC
>NZ_BAABIL010000173.1:0-9577 GCF_039542765.1 Kineococcus glutinatus | reverse complement strand
GGTGCGCCAGCGCGAACAGCACGCCCTGGGTGAGCACCACCATCCCCCCCGAGGAGGTGTCGGTGTAGTAGCTGGTGTGGATGCCGACGACGGCGGCCAGCAGCGCCAGCGCCGGGGCCAGCCACAGCATCCGCCAGAACCTGTCGGTGAGCAGCCGGGCCGTGGCCCCCGGCGTGATGAGCATCGCCACCACGAGCACCACGCCGACGGCCTGCAGCGCCACGACCGTCGTCAGCGCCAGCAGCCCCAGCAGCAGCGCGCCCAGGCGCCTCGGGGAGATGCCGATCGCGTGGGCGTGGGCGGGGTCGAAGGCGTACAGCAGCAGGTCCCGGCGCTTGAGCAGCAGCACCGCCAGGGTGAGCGCGCCGATGACGAGCACCTGTGCGAGGTCCGCCGGGCCGGCGCCCAGCAGGTTGCCGAAGAGGATGTGCGACAGGTCCACCTGGCTGGGCGTCACCGACACCAGCACCAGCCCGAGCGCGAACAGCGTCGTGAACACCACCCCGATCGCCGCGTCCTCCTTGACGCGGCCGCCGTCGCGCACCAGGCCGATGAGGAGCACCGCCAGCCCTCCGAAGGCCAGCGCCCCCACCGCGAACGGGGCGCCCACCAGGTAGGCGAGCACCACGCCGGGCAGCACCGCGTGGGAGACGGCGTCGCCCATCAGCGACCAGCCGACGAGCACCAGCCAGCAGCTGAGCACCCCGCAGACCACCGCGGCCGTCGCGGTCACGACGAGGGCGCGCGCCAGGAACGGGTACGCCAGCGGCTCCAGCAGCAGGTCCAGCACTCTCGGGCTCCTCAGGTCAGCGCGCCGGTCGCGGGGGTGCGCCCCAGGACGTCCAGGCCGAAGGCGAGGGCCAGGTTCTCCGGGCGCAGCACCTCCGCCGGGGTGTCGTGCAGCAGCACGCGCCGGGCCAGCAGCACCGCCTCGGTGCACAGCTGCGGCAGCGCGTGCAGGTCGTGGGTGGAGATCAGCACCGTGCGGCCCTCGGCGGCCAGCTCCGCCAGCAGGGCGCTGATGGTGGCCTCCGAACGCTTGTCGACCCCCGCGAAGGGCTCGTCGAGCAGCAGCAGCGCGGCCTCCTGGGCGATGCCGCGCGCGACGAACGCCCGCTTGCGCTGCCCTCCCGACAGGGCGCCGATCTGCCGGCCGGCCAGCTCGGTGAGCCCGACCCGCTCCAGCGCGCTGTCCACGGCCTCGGTGTCGCGGCGGCGCGGGCGGCGGGTGGGCCCCTGGTGGCCGTGGCGGCCCATCATGACGACCTCGCGCACGCTCACCGGGAACGTCCAGTCCACGTCCTCGCCCTGCGGGACGTAGGCCAGGGCCTGGGCGCGCCGGGCCCGCAGCGGCGGGGCGCCCTGCACGAGGACGCGGCCGGACTCCGGGCGCACCAGGCCCGTGACCGCCTTGAGGAGGCTGGACTTGCCCGAGCCGTTCATCCCGACGAGCCCGCAGACCGCGCCCCGGCCCAGCCGCAGCGAGGCGCGCTCCAGCGCCAGGACGTCCCCGTAGCGGACGGTGACGTCCTGCACGTCGACGACCGGTGCGCTCACGGCGTCCTCCCCGTCAGGGCGTCGGCGATGACCCGCGTGTCGTGGCGCAGCAGGTCCAGGTAGGTGGGCACCGGGCCCTCGGGCCCGGAGAGGGAGTCGACGTACAGGGTGCCGCCGAACCGGGCTCCGGTGGCCTCCACGACGCGCTCCATGGGTTTGGCCGAGACGGTGGACTCGCAGAACGCCGCGGGCACGTCGCGCTCCTCGACGGCGTCGATGACGGCCGCCACCTGCCGGGGGGTGGCCTGCTGCTCGGCGTTGACGGCCCAGACGTACTCCTCGTCGAGGCCGGCATCGCGGGCCAGGTAGGAGAAGGCGCCCTCGCACGTCACCAGGACCCGGCGCCCGGCCGGCACCGCCTGCAGCCGGGCGGTCGTCTCCTCGTGCACGGCGGCCAGCTCGGCGCGGTACGCCTCGGCGTTGCGGGCGTAGTCCGCGGCGTGGGCCGGGTCCAGCTCCGCCAGCGCCCGGGCGATGGTGGCGACGTAGCGCTGCCCGAGGACGGGCGACATCCAGGCGTGCGGGTTGGCCTGCCCCTCGGCGGCGCCCGTGGCGACGGGCAGCGGCTCGATGCCCTCGCTGAGGACGACGTGCGGGACGTCGGCGTCGGCGATGAACTGCGCGAACCACGCCTCCAGACCGAGGCCGTTGTCCAGGACCAGGTCGGCACCGGCGGCGCGGCGCAGGTCGCCGGGGGTGGGCTCGTAGCCGTGGACCTCCGCACCGGGCTTCGTCAGGGACTCCACGCGCAGGTGGTCGCCGGCCACGACGCGCGTCATGTCGGCCAGCACGGTGAACGTGGTGAGCACCACCGGGCGCGGGTCCGGCGACGCCTCCGCGGCGCGGACCGCTGGGGCGCAGCCGGCGAGCGCGCACACCAGGGCCACGAGCACCGCGGGCGCACCGGCCGCCCAGCGGAGTTCTCCGCGGCGAACCCAGGTGTTCGGCATGCCGAAACACTAGCCCGCGGGGTGGGTGCCCGCATCCGGCCGCGTGCCCGGTGGTCGCCGCCCGGTGCGCGGCGGCAACCGGTGCAGCACCACGTCCGCCAGCCGCCCCCGGCGGGCCGTGGCGGTGAGGTAGGTGCAGTGCGGCTGCCGGCGCCGGTCCGTGGGCGAGCCCGGGTTCAGCAGCCGCAGCCCGCCCGGGGTCGTGGAGTCCCAGGGGATGTGCGAGTGCCCGAAGACGAGCACGTCGGGGCCGCCGTCGCCGGGTGCGCCGAAGCGCTCCTCGCAGCGGCGCTCGCGCCCCGCGGCGGCGCCCGTCTCGTGGACCACGGCCAGCCGGACCCCGCCCACCTCGGCGCGGGCGACCTCCGGCAGCCGCGCGCGCAGGGCCGGGCCGTCGTTGTTGCCGACCACCGCCACCAGCCGCCGCGCCCGCTCCGCCAGCGCGTCCAGCGCGGCCACCTCGACCCAGTCGCCGGCGTGCACGACGACGTCGGCCGCGTCCACCGCCGCCCACACCTGCGCGGGCAGGTCGCGGGCCCGCCGGGGCAGGTGGGTGTCGGCCAGCAGCAGCAGGCGCACCCCGCCCGCCGGCGCCGTCACGACGGCCTCCCGCCCGGGGACGACGCCGCGGCACCGACCCCGGTGCGGGCGGAGGCGCCGAAGCCACCGGGTCCGTCGCGGACCACCACGTCCGCGAACCCGGCACCGGCCAGCGCCACCGGCACCACCCCCAGCACCCGGCCGCGGTCGGTGGGCCCCGCCGGTCCCCACAGGACGTGCAGCACGCCACCGGGCCGCAGCACCCGGCGCAGGACGGCCAGCTCCGCACCGGCGTCGCGGACCCAGAAGAGGTTGACGTCCACGCAGAACGCCACGTCGAAAGAACCCGGCGGGTCGTCGAGACCGGCCAGCTCGCCCAGGCGCACCTCCAGCCGCCCCGCCGTCACGTGCGCCGCGGCGCGGGCGGCGGCGCGGCGCACGGCCACCGGCGAGCGGTCCAGCGCCACCAGCCGCCCGTCGGCCAGCCGCCCGCACACCAGCTCCGCCGCCACCCCGGGCCCGCAGCCGACCTCCAGCACCCGGTCGCCGGGGCGGGGGTCGACCACCCCCACCGCCCAGCGCGCCCGCGCGGCGCCCGGGGCCGGGGAGGTCACGGCTCCGGGACCGCGTACGCGCCCGCCAGGGCCGGGTGGTACTGCGCCCAGTCCTCGGGCAGCGGCTCCCCGGCGAGCGCGGCGGCGAGCCGGTCCAGGTAGTACTGCCACCCCGGCCCGAGCGAGGAGGCGTCGAAGGGTTCGGCGAGGTGGTGCACGAACCACAGCCGCGTCCCCGCACCGCTGCCCCGCAACGTCACCTCCAGCGGCCAGGCGCCCTCCGGGCCGTCCGTCGTCACCGCCAGGTGCCGCGGCGGCTCGCAGGCGGTGATGTCCACCCGCCCCGGCGCGGCGCCCTCCTCGGCGAGGGTCAGCTCCACCGATCCGGTGGTCGGATCGCCCGTCCACGTGCCGAACCAGGCCGCGAGGCGGCCGGGATCGGTGAGCGCCGCCCAGACGTCGGCCACGGGGTGGTCGAGGGAGCGGACGAACTCCAGGTGCACGCCGTCGGCGTCGCGCACCACCCGCCCCAGCGGTGTCGTCGCGGTCACGGTGACCCCCTTCCCGCCGCCGGGTCCGGCGCCCGGTGGCGGGCACAGGCTGCCAGCGGGCACCGACACCCGCCCGGGCGCCGGGCCGGCGGCCGCGCCTCAGGAGATGCGCCGCACCCGCACCGTCTCCGGCAGGGCCTCCAGCCGGCGCACCAGCTCGCCGTCGCAGTGCCCGGCGATGTCCGTCACGACGTAGCCGAGGTCGCCGCGGGTGGACAGCTGCTGGCCCTCGATGTTCACCGCAGCATCGGCCAGCACCCGGTTGATGCCCGCCAGCACCCCGGGCACGTTGTGGTGCAGGTGGGCCAGCCGCACCGTGCCGGTGCGCTCCTCCGACGCGAGGGAGGGCATGTTGACGCTGAGGGTCGTCGAGCCGTGCAGGGCGTAGTCGCGCAGCTTCGCCGCCACGAAGCGGCCGATGTCCTCCTGCGCCTCCTCCGTCGAACCACCCACGTGCGGGGTCAGGATGACGTTGGGCAGCCCGCGCAGCTGCGACTCGAAGGCCTCACCGCGCCCCTTGGGCTCGGTGGGGAAGACGTCGACGGCCGCACCGGCGAGGTGGCCGGAGACGATGTGGCGCCGCAGGGCGTCGTGGTCGACGACGAAGCCGCGGGAGAGGTTGAGGAAGATCGAACCCGGCCGCATCCGGGCGAACTCCTCCTCCCCGAAGAGGCCGGAGTTCCCCGCGCGGCCGTCCACGTGCAGGGTCACGACGTCGGCCACGTCGAGCACCTCGCCCAGGCTGCCGCAGCGGCGTGCGTTGCCCATGGCCAGCTTGTCCGCGCTGTCGTAGAAGAAGACGCTCATGCCCAGCGCCTCGGCCACCACCGACAGCTGCGAGCCGATGTTGCCGTAGCCGACGATGCCGAGGCGGCGGCCGCGCACCTCGTGGGCACCCACGGCGGACTTGTCCCACACGCCGTCGTGCATGAGGCGGTCCTTGACCGTCAGCCGCCGCGTGAGGGCGATGATCTCGGCCAGGGCCAGCTCCACGACGCTGCGCGTGTTGGAGTAGGGCGCGTTGAAGACCGCGACGCCGCGGGCGGCGGCCGCGAAGAGGTCGATCTGGTTGGTGCCGATGCAGAACGCGCCGATCGCCTCGAGGTCGCGCGCGGTCTCGAGCACCGACTCCGAGACGTGCGTCGTGGAGCGGATCCCCAGCAGCTGCACGCCCGGCAGGCGCTGCGCGAGCTCCGCCTCGCCGAGGGCCCCCGTGGCGGTCTCCACCTCCCAGCCCGCCTCGGACAGCAGGGTGCGGGCGTCGGGGTGGATGTTCTCCAGCAGCAGGGCGCGGCGGCGCCCACCCGTGACGGCGGCCGCATCCTGCGGCAGGGGCGCGACGGTCTCGACGGCGTGCGGGGGCACGGGTCCTCCTCCTGGACGGCGGGACCCCCATCCTCCCGCACCGGCGAGGGTGCTCGGGAGGCGGCGCAGCTGCACCTCGTGCCTCACACTCGTCCCATGAGCCCCACCGATCCCTTCGGCACCGCCGTGCGCGCCTCGCTCGTGCTCTCCGCCCGCACCCGCGTCGAGTGCGCCCTGCAGGTCGCCGTCGCACGCCGCCGGGGCGTGGAGGTCCTCGAGGAGTCCCTGGCGGTCACCCGGGAGGGCGAACCGGTGGAGCTGCTGGAGGACGTCGACCGGCTCGGCGGGCGGCTGCACGCCTTCTCCGCCGGCAAGGGCACCACCAGGGTCGACTACAGCGCCCGGGTGCGGGTGGACCCGGGCGCGGCCGACACCGCCCTGACGCCGCGCGAGCGCTGGCAGTTCACCCGTCCCAGCCGCTACTGCGAGTCCGACCGGCTCGCCGCCGTCGCCGCCGCGGAGTTCGTCGGCACCGACCGCGCCGAGCTGCCGGCCGCCGTGACCGCGTGGGTCCACGAGCGCCTCGACTACGTCAGCGGTTCCAGCGACCCCACCGACGGCGCCGTGGACACCCTGCTGGCCGGGCAGGGGGTGTGCCGCGACCACGCCCACCTCGTCGTGGCGCTGCTGCGCGCCCTCGACGTCCCGGCGCGCCTCGTCGCCGTCTACGCCCCCGGGCTGGAGCCGATGGACTTCCACGCCGTCGTGGAGGCCGCACCCGACGACCGCTGGCAGCTGCAGGACGCCACCCGGCTCGCGCCCCGGGCCTCGCTGCTGCGCATCTCCACCGGCCGCGACGCCGCCGACACCGCGTTCCTGTCGAACACCGGCATCACGACGCTGGAGGAGATGGAGGTCCTCGCCGTCGCCGAGGGCGACCTGCCCGCCGAGGAGCCGGCAGCGCTGGTGCGGCTGGCCTGAGCCGGCGCGCGAGGCCGGCCGGCTCCCCGGCGCCGGGTCAGGCGCCGGCCACGTCCCCGGCGCCGATGCGGGTGCCCGCCAGGTAGGCGTCCTCCTCCTCGGCGAGGTAGAGGGCGTCCGGGCGCGCCTCCAGCCGCTCGGCCGGGATCGGCCTGCCGGACACCACCGACGTGCCGTACGTGCCGTCGGCGACCCGCTGCAGCGCGGCGTCCACGTCCTCGATGCGGCGGCGGGCCGCGGCCACCAGGGCCGCGGTCTCCTCGGCGATCTGCTCGTGCGCCGCGGCGTCCCCGGTGTCCCCGCCCCCCTCCGGCCCGTCGTCGGGCGTCGTGCCGCCCTCGCGGCGCGCCTCGATGCCCGCGATGTCCTCCTCGAGCTGGGCTCGCAGCTGATGCAGCCGGTCGCGGGCGGTGTCGACGTCCATCTGTCCTCCTGGGTGGTCGGTCGGATCGGTCGCGGTGATCGCTCGGATCGCCCTCCTATGCCTACCCCGTCCCCGCTCCCGGCGCGCGGGGGCCCGGGCGCGAGGTGCGCCGGCGGGGCACCGGGGTCATGCTGGATCGGTGATCTCCGTCGATCTGGCCCAGGACCTCAAGCGCGCCGGTCTGCGCTGGCGCCCCGCCGCCGGTGACCGCTTCGTCCTGCCCGGCCGCGACATGGACGAGGACGTCTTCACGCTGGCGGAGATGACCGTCGAGGTCCACGACCACCCCTCCGGCCGCGTGATCGGCTTCAACGGCACGACCGAGTGGGCCCTGGACAGCGTCGACGAGCCGGACGCGCTGTGGATGCCGGCCGAGCACCAGCTGCGCGAGCTGCTCGGGGAGCGCTTCACCCGGCTGGAGCGGCGCGACGTGGGAACGGGTCAGCTCTTCCGCGTCATCGTGCTCGACGAGCACGGCGGGGAGGTCTTCGAGGACGCCGACGCCGCCTGCGCCTACGCCAGGGCGCTGCTGCGGCAGCTGCGCGGCAGCTCGCGCCCCAGCGACGACGAGCGCGCCTCCTCCACGGCCGCCTGAGGCCGCCGGCTCGCGGGCCTCAGGCCTCCTCGGCGTCGCCCTCCTCGTCGTTGCGGGCCAGGAAGCGCTCGAACTCGGCCCCGAGCTCCTCGGCCGTGGGCAGCGGGCCGCCCCCGGCGACGAGGGGCCCGTCGACGTCGGCGGCGCGGGCGTCGTGGTCCTCCTCCAGCGCCCGCACCACCGCGGCGGCCTCCGGGGAGCCCGCGACCTGCGCGTCCACCTCCACCCGGGTGGAGGCCGCCGCGACGAGCAGCCCGTCGACGGGCAGGTCCAGCCCCGCGGCGCCGCCGAGCGTGCGCAGCAACGCGGCCGCGGCGTCGGGGTACTCGCTGCCGGCGAGGTAGTGGGGCACGTGCGCCACCAGCGAGACCACCGCCCGGCCGGCCTCCGCGCCGCGCAGGTGCAGCAGGGCGGTGGCGTGGCCGGGCACCTGCGCCTCCACGGCCCACGTCCGCAGCCCCGCCAGCAGCTCCGGGCGGCTGGCGCTCGCCGTCACCCCCGTGGGGCGGGTGTGCGGCACGGCGGTGGGCGCCGCGGTCAGCACGAGGGTCCGCTCCACCCCGAAGCGGTCGGCCAGCTGCCAGCACGCCGCCGTGAACCGCTCCCACTGCACGTCGGGCTCGGGGCCGGTGAGCAGCAGGAACGAGCTGCCCTGCGCGTCGCTGACGCGCTGCAGCACCAGGCTGGGGGCGTCGTAGGACGTCCACCGGTCGGTGGCGAACGTCATGGGCGGCCTGCGGGCCCGGTAGTCGTGCAGCTGGTCGACGTCGAAGGTCGCCAGGAGCTCCGTGGGCAGCTCCGCGAGCAGGTGCTCCACGGCCAGGCGCGTGCCGGCACCGGCGTCGACGAAACCGGACAGCGCCACCACCAGCGGGGGTTCGACCAGCGGCACCGCCTCCGGGCCGGTGGCGGTGGCTTCGATGCGGTAGAGGTCGGCCGGGTCCTGCACCCCGCCATCCTCCCACCGCGACCACGGCGGGATCGCACCGCCGGGCGCCGCGGGCCGGGCGCGGGTCAGGGGGCGCTGAGGGTGGAGCCGCGTTCGCGGCGGAGCCGGCCGATGGCCTCCTCGAAGTCGGCCAGGGAGTCGAAGGCCTGGTAGACCGACGCGAAACGCAGGTAGGCCACCTCGTCGAGCTCGCGCAGGAACGGCAGGATCGCCAGACCGACCTGGTGGGCGTCCACCTCGGCCGCCCCCCGGTCGCGGACGGCCTCCTCGACGCGCTGGGCCAGCAGGGCGAGGTCGTCACCGCTCACCGGCCGGCCCTGGCACGCCTTGCGGACACCGCTGATGATCTTCTCGCGGCTGAAGGGCTCGGCCGCGCCGGAGCGCTTGACGACCGTCAGGCTGGCGGTCTCCGTGGTGGAGAAGCGGCGGTTGCACGCCGGGCACAGCCGCCGCCTGCGGATGGTGCTGCCGTCGTCGGTCGTGCGCGAGTCCACCACGCGCGAATCGCGGTGGCGGCAGAACGGGCAGTGCATTCCGGAGCCTCCCGGGTCGCCGTCGGCCGCGCGGCGGCCGGCAGCCGATGCCCCCGTCGCGACGGTCGCACCCCGGGAACCTGCTGGACCCGGGGCCACGGGAGCCGGTGCGCCTGGCGGACCGGGTACGGGACCAGCGGCGACCACTACATCGTGGTTCGCACCGTAGGCGTCGCTCCGGGCGCGCGCAAGGACGGCCGGCACGACCGCCCGAACGGCCGCACCCCGCTGCCGGGCCGGGGACACCGTCGGCTCAGCGTGCCGGCAGGACCAGGCGCTGCCCGGCGCGCAGGCGGGAGTCCGCCATGCCGTTGAGGCGGCGGATCTCCGCGACCACCTCCCGCCAGTCGGCATCGGGCCGCACCTGCGAGGCGATGCCGGACAACGTCTGCCCGGGCAGGACCGTGACGACCCGCGGTGGCGGCACGGGCGCGGTGGCGGCGGGGGTCGCGGTGGCCGCCGGGGTGGCCAGGGCGACCAGCGCGGCCACCAGGGAGGCCAGCAGCGCGCTGCTCGCGCAGGTCACGACGAGCCGCCCCCGCCTGGTCAGCCGCAGGGGTGCCCGCCGGGGCGCGGGACGGGTGGCGCGGACCGACCGCCCCGGCCGGGTGCCGGGCGCCGGGTGCGGCACCCGGAGG
>NZ_BAABIL010000172.1:0-6973 GCF_039542765.1 Kineococcus glutinatus | reverse complement strand
CCGGCGGTCCCGCCACGGCTCAGCTCCCGTCCCGCAGCAGCGCCGCGGGTCGGGCGTGCAGGCCGTCGGGTGGGGTGACGACCGCGGTGCGGGTCGGCACGGCAGCTCCTCGCGGTGGGTCTTTCAGGCGTCGATGCGCTCGCGGTCCAGGCGCGCGGCCCCGGCGACGATGAAGTCCTTGCGGGGGGCGACCTCGTTGCCCATGAGCAGCTCGAAGACGTCCTCGGCGGCCGAGGCGTCGGCGATGGTCACCCGCCGCAGCGTCCGCTTGGCCGGGTCCATCGTCGTCTCGGCGAGCTGGTCGGCGTTCATCTCCCCCAGACCCTTGTAGCGCTGGATCGGCTTGTACGAGCGCCCCTTGCGGTTGAGGTCGGCCAGCAGCTGGCGCAGCTCGGCGTCGGAGTAGGTGTAGAAGACCTCCGCGGGGCGCCGGCCGGAGCCGGACACCTCCACCCGGTGCAGCGGCGGCATCGCCGCGAAGACGCGACCGGCCTCCACCAGCGGGCGCATGTACCGGAAGAACAGCGTCAGCAGCAGGGTGCGGATGTGGGCGCCGTCGACGTCGGCGTCCGTCATGAGCACCACCTTGCCGTAGCGGGCGGCGTCCAGGTCGAAGCTGCGGCCCGAGCCGGCCCCGACGACCTGGATGATGGCGGCGCACTCGGCGTTCTTCAGCATGTCGGCCACCGAGGCCTTCTGGACGTTGAGGATCTTGCCGCGCAGCGGCAGCAGCGCCTGGTGCTCGGAGTTGCGGGCCACGTTGGCCGTGCCGAGGGCGGAGTCCCCCTCGACGAGGAACAGCTCGGTGGCCGAGACGTCCTCGCTGCGGCAGTCCTTGAGCTTGGCCGGCAGGGACGACGTCTCCAGCGCGTTCTTGCGCCGCTGGGTCTCCTTGTGCACGCGGGCGGAGACCCGCGCCTTCATCTCCGAGACGACCTTCTCCAGCAGCACGCTGGCCTGCTGCTTCTCGTCGCGCCGGGTGGAGGTCAGCACCGCGGTCAGCTCGCGCTCGACGATGCGGGCGACGATCGGGCGCACCGCGGCGGTGCCCAGCACCTCCTTGGTCTGGCCCTCGAACTGCGGCTCGGCGAGGCGGACGGTGACGACGGCGGTCAGCCCCGCCAGGACGTCGTCCTTCTCCAGCTTGTCGTCCTTGCCGGTCGCCTTGAGGCGGCGGGCGTTGAGCTCCACCTGCTTGCGCAGCACCTTGAGCAGCGTCTGCTCGAAGCCCGCCATGTGCGTGCCGCCCTTGGGCGTGGCGATGATGTTGACGAACGACTGGACCCTGGTGTCGTAGCCGGTGCCCCAGCGCAGCGCCACGTCCACCTCGCAGCGGCGCTCCACCTCCGTGACGGTCATGTGCCCGTCGTCGTCCAGGACGGGCACGTTCTCGCGGAACACGTCGCTGCCCTGCAGCCGCCAGACGGCCGTGACGGGCGGGTCGGGGCTGAGGAAGTCGGCGAACTCGCCGATGCCGCCGTCGTGGCGGAAGGTCTCCTCGTGCGGGCCGTGCTCCGCGGGCGTGCCGGGCAGGCCGCGCTCGTCGCGGATCACGATGGTCAGGCCCGGGACCAGGAAGGACGTCTGCCGGGCGCGGGCGACGAGGTCGGCGTAGGAGAACTCCGCCTCCTTGAGGAAGATCTGCCGGTCGGCCCAGTAGCGCACCCGGGTGCCGGTGACGCCCCGCTTGGCGCGGCCCGCGACCTCCAGCCCCGTCCGCCGCTCGAACGGGGCCTCGGGCCCGTCCCCGGCGAAGCGGCCCGGCACGCCGCGGCGGAAGCTCGTGGCGTGCGTCCTGCCGCCGCGGTCCACCTCGACGTCCAGACGCGCGGAGAGGGCGTTGACGACGCTGGCGCCGACGCCGTGCAGGCCCCCGGAGGCGGAGTAGGAACCGCCGCCGAACTTGCCGCCGGCGTGCAGGTGCGTGAAGACGACCTCCACCCCGGACAGGCCGGTGCGGGGCTCGACGTCGACGGGGATGCCCCGGCCGTCGTCGCGGACCTCGACGGAGGAGTCGGCGTGCAGGACGACGAGGATCGTCGAGCAGTGCCCGCCGAGCGCCTCGTCGACGGAGTTGTCGATGATCTCCCACAGGCAGTGCATGAGGCCCCGGGAGTCCGTGGAGCCGATGTACATGCCGGGGCGCTTGCGGACGGCCTCCAGGCCCTCCAGCACGAGGAGGTGCGCGGCGGTGTAGCCCTCCGGCTCCGCCTTCGCGGGGCGCCGGCCCCGGGCGGCGGGGGCGGGGTCGAGGGGATCAGCACTCACCCGGACAGGTTATGCGAGGTCCCCGACACCCCCGGGCCGCCGGATCCGCTCACGGCGAACGGGCGATGCGCGGCCGTGGGAACGGTGGCAGGTGGTTGGATGTTGGAGAGGATGGCGGTCGCAGCGGGTCGCCGTGCTCGCCCGCTGCACCGCGCTGGTCCCGCACCACGGGGGCCCGCACTACCGAGCACCACGGAAGGAGCCCCGTGACCACAGCCCTTGCCAACGACCCGCTGACCGCGGCAGACCGCTGCGACCGCTGCGGGGCCCAGGCGTACGTGCGCGTCGTGCTCGGATCCGGTGGGGAGCTGCTGTTCTGCGCCCACCACGGCCGCGAGCACCGCGACGCGCTGCGCCTGGTCGCCCTGGACATCCAGGACGAGACGCAGCGGCTGGAGGCCACCCCGGCCTCGGCGAAGGACGACGAGCGCTGACCCACCACCTGCACCGACCACGGGGCGACGGAGCCCGGCGGCACCCGATGACCGATGGGTGACGCCGGGCTCCTGCTCGTCGCCCTCGCGATGGCCGTGGGGCTGGTGGGCACCCTCGTGCCGGTCCTGCCCGGGCCCGTGCTCGTCGTCGCCTCGGCGGCGGTGTGGGCGTGGCTGACGGGCGGGCCCGCCTGGTGGGCGCTCGTCGGTGTGGCCGCCCTCGTCAGCGGTGGGCAGGTCGCCAAGTACCTGCTGCCCGGGCGCCGCATGCGCCGCGCGGGCATCCCCGACCGCACCCTGCTCGCCGGCGGCGCCCTGGGCGTCGTCGGCTTCTTCGTGCTGCCCGTCGTGGGCCTGCCGCTGGGCTTCGTCCTCGGGGTCTACCTGGCCGAGGCCGCGCGGCTGCGCGGTGCGGGCGCCGACGCCTGGCGCTCGACCGTCCAGGCGCTGCAGGCCGCCGGCCTCAGCGTCGCGATCGAGCTGGGTGCCGGGCTGCTGGCCGTGGCCCTGTGGGCCGGGTCGGCCTGGGCGCTGCGCGGCTGAGGCCGGCGGCCGGTCGGAGCCGCCGGCCGGGGGAAGTTGACACTGCAAGAGGTCTCGCCCATCCTCGTCCCAGGTCATGAGCGCCAGCGCCAAGCCCCGGCTCGCTGGCCGGCAACCCTCCTCCGCGGCGGGGTGCCCCGGGTGATGACCGGGCCCCCGCGCCGCGCGGGGGCAAGCGCGGACCCGGCGCCCGGGTCCCCCCGGCCACCGGAGCTCCCGTGACACCCACCGCACCTCCCCCACCCCGGCGTCTGCCGCTGCTGCGCGCGCGCCGCCACGTCGACCTCATGCGCACCTCCAGCGCCCGCTGTCCCGGGAGCGCCCCGGCCTGAGCACCGGCCCGCACCCGTCCAGCCTCGCGGCACCGCTGCCCGCGGTCCGCGCCCCGTCCCGGAGGTCGACGTGACCACACAACCCCTGTCCCCGCCCGTCCCCGCCGCGGCCCTGCCCGCCTCGGAGGCCACCCGCACCCTCGCCGCCCTGGTGCGCGGCATCGCCGCCCGCCCGCAGCTGTGGCGCCCCGCCGTCCGGTTCGGCGCCGCCGAGCGCTGGTGGACGCGGCTGGACGCCCCCGCCGGGGTCGACGTCTGGCTGCTGACCTGGCTGCGCAGCCAGGGCACCGACCTGCACGACCACGGTGGGTCCGCGGCCGCCTTCACCGTCGTGGCCGGAACCCTCACCGAGAGCCGCGCCACCCGGGACGGCGCCCTGCACGCGGTCCCGCTCACCCCCGCCGGCGGGGCGCGCACCGTCGAGCCCGACGTCGTGCACGACGTCCGCAACGACCACGACGAGCCGGCGGTCAGCATCCACGCCTACGCACCCCGGCTGCAGCGCATGTCCTTCTACGCGGTGACCGGCACCGGCCTGACGCGGGTGCGGACCGTGCGCACTGACGAGCCGGAGGTGGACGCGTGACCGCCCCCGCGCCGTCGGTGGGCACCCGCGCCCGGCCCGGCATCGCCGACGTGCTCGCACGGGCGCGCGCCCGGCTGGACCGCCTCACCCCGGTGCAGGCGCACGCCGAGCAGGCCGCCGGCGCCCTGCTCGTCGACATCAGGCCCATGGCCCAGCGGCTGACCGAGGGTGAGGTGCCCGGCGCGCTCGTCCTGGAGCGCAACGTCCTGGAGTGGCGCCTGGACCCCACGTCCGGCGCGGCGATCCCCGGGGCCGACCACGACCTGCGCGTGATCGTGCTCTGCCAGGAGGGCTACACCTCCAGCCTCGCGGCCGCGGCCCTGCAGGACGTGGGCGTGCACCGGGCCACGGACGTGGTGGGCGGGCTCGCCGCCTGGCGCGACGGCGGCCTGCCCGTGGTGCGGGGCTGGACACCGGCCGGGGAGGTCGTCTCCGCCACCGCACCGGCGCCGCAGGGCTGACCGGCCGAGGGCCCCGCTGTGCACACGGCCCCGTCACCGGGAGGTGACGGGGCCGTGTGCGTGCCGGGCGGTGGCCCGGACCGCGTCAGTCCAGGTAGTCGCGCAGCACCTGCGAGCGCGAGGGGTGGCGCAGCTTCGACATCGTCTTGGACTCGATCTGCCGGATCCGCTCGCGGGTGACGCCGTAGACCTTGCCGATCTCGTCGAGGGTCTTCGGCTGGCCGTCGGTGAGCCCGAAGCGCATGGAGACCACGCCCGCCTCCCGCTCGGACAGGGTGTCCAGCACCGAGTGCAGCTGCTCCTGCAGCAGGGTGAAGCTCACCGCGTCGGCGGGCACCACGGCCTCGGAGTCCTCGATGAGGTCGCCGAACTCGGAGTCGCCGTCCTCACCCAGCGGGGTGTGCAGCGAGATCGGCTCACGCCCGTACTTCTGGACCTCGACGACCTTCTCCGGGGTCATGTCGAGCTCCTTGGCGAGCTCCTCCGGGGTGGGCTCGCGACCGAGGTCCTGCAGCATCTGCCGCTGCACCCGGGCGAGCTTGTTGATGACCTCCACCATGTGCACCGGGATGCGGATGGTGCGGGCCTGGTCGGCCATGGCGCGGGTGATGGCCTGCCGGATCCACCACGTCGCGTAGGTGGAGAACTTGTAGCCCTTGGTGTAGTCGAACTTCTCCACCGCGCGGATCAGGCCGAGGTTGCCCTCCTGGATCAGGTCCAGGAAGAGCATGCCGCGGCCGGTGTAGCGCTTGGCGAGGGACACCACGAGGCGCAGGTTGGCCTCGAGCAGGTGGTTCTTGGCGCGGCGGCCGTCCTCGGCGATCCACCACAGCTCGCGCTTGAGCTTGGGGTCCAGCTGGGCACCGGAGTGCAGCTTCTCCTCCGCGAAGAGGCCGGCCTCGATGCGCTTGGCGAGCTCGACCTCCTGCTCGGCGTTGAGGAGGGCGACCTTGCCGATCTGCTTGAGGTAGTCCTTGACCGGGTCGGCGGTGGCACCGGCGGTCGCGACCTGCTGCGCCGGGGCGTCGTCGTCGTCGTCGGTGAGCACGAAGCCACCGGCGGTCTGCGGGGCGGCCTCGGGGGCGTCGGCGATCCCGTCGACCTCCTCCAGGGCGCCGGCGGGCACATCGGTGAGGACCGCGTCGTCGACGGGGATGTCCTCCAGGGGCACGTCCGCCTCCGCACCCGGGGCGGCCTTGGCGGCGGCCTTCGCCGGGGCGGCCTTGGCGGCGGCCTTCGCCGGCGCGGCCTTGGCGGCGCGCGCCGGTGCGGCGCCCTCCTCCGGGGCCGCGGCCTTGGCCGCCCGCTTGGCCGGGGGACGCGTGGTCTTGGCGGCGGTGCTCTTGGCGGCCGTGGCGGTGGAGGTCGTGCGGCGGCTGGAGGCGGCGGCCACGGCCCGCTTGGGGGGCTCGTCGACCCGCACGGTGACACCGGCGTCGTCGAGGGCGCGCAGCACGGCCTTCATGCGCTGCAGCGGCAGCTGCGCGTCCTCGCAGGCGGTGCGCACGGCCTGCGCCTCGACGAAGCCGCGGGCGGTTCCCTCCTGCATGAGCTGCTGGAAGGACTCGTGGGCGAACTCGGGTGGGAGCGGCCGGGAGGTCGATGCCGACGACACGTACTGCCTTTCGTCGAGGGGCGGAACGGGTCGCGAGCAGCGACCGCGGGTGTCAACCGCTGTGCTCAACACCGGACCCCGGTCGAACATGCCCGGGGAGGAACACCAACCGCCGATTGTGGCACGTCCGGCGCAACGGCGCGCTCGTCCGCGGACGCGAGTCGCCCGGCCGGCGGCGCCGCGGACCGGGGCCCGGGGTCCTCAGGGGGCCTTGACGGCCAGGACGGGGCAGGGGGCGTCCAGCAGGATCCGCTGGGCGCTGGAACCGAGGATGAGCTTGCCGACGGGCGTGCGCCGGCGCAACCCGATCACGATGAGCCCGGCGTCGACCTCCTCGGCGGCGGTGACGAGGTCGTCGGCGGAGTCGAGGCTGTCGGGGACCTCGCGCACCTGGTGCCCGAGCCCCGCGGCGGTCAGCTCCTGCACCGCCCGGGCGTGCACGGCCTCGAGCTCGGCCAGCTCCTCGGCGTCCTGCTCCCGGCCCTGCCGGACGCTGCGGACCGCCACGAGCGCCACACCCTCCCTGAGGGCTGCGGCCGCGGCGTGTTCCAGGGCGGCGCGGCCCTCGGGCGTGGCCACCAGGCCGACGACGATCGCCATGTGGTCCTCCGGGCACGGGGTGGCGGCGGGGTCCGGCGCCGTGCACCGCCGGGACGGGCAGACCGTACCCGATGCGGCGCCTACGGGCCGCGCCCGCGGGAGACGCCGCTGGTGCCGGTGGGCGAGGACCACCC
>NZ_BAABIL010000171.1:0-903 GCF_039542765.1 Kineococcus glutinatus | reverse complement strand
CGCGCGGGCGGCGCGCTGCCACCCCGCGGTGAGCGCCGCCAGCGCCTCGGTGTCGCCCGTCAGCTCCCCGCGGCCGGCGGGTGCGGCGCCGTCGACGCGGACCCCGACGTCGAGCAGCCACCACTCCCGGCCTGCGCCGGCCCGCGCGCCGTCGGGTTCCAGGTCGTCGGGCTCGGGATCGTCGGGTTCGGGGCCGTCGGGTTCCACCAGCCGCAGCACCACCTCGAACTGCCGCGGCCGCCACGACGTCGCCCACTCCGCCAGCGCGAGCCGCAGCGGCTCCACCCGCCGCTGCGGCACCTGCAGCGACCCGCCCGTGGCCAGGGAGTCCAGCAGGGGGTGACCGGCCCGGCGCACCGCCTGGCGCCAGGACAGCTCCCCGGCCGGCACCGCCGACAGCCGCTCCCGCACCAGGGCCGCCACCACGTCGACCGCCAGCCCGGTCAGGACCTCAGCGCTCGTGCGCCCGCCACCGCGGCGCTCGCCCGGTTCCAGCGCCGCGCGCAGCACCGGTGGCGCCGCGGCCACGTGCGCGTCGAACCACCCGCGCAGGTCGGGGTCCTGCGCGGGGAACCACACCGGCCGGACGTCGGGCCAGCTGCCCGCCAGGTAGGGCGCGATCCGGCCGGCGTCGACGACCCGGACGAGGTCGCGGGTGAACCCCGCCAGGAACAGCGCCGCCGCCGACGGCACGAGCTCCCCCCACGGCCCGCCCGCGTCCGCCGCCTCCGCCAGCTCGGTGAGCGCCGCGGTGCTGGTCAGCAGCGGCGGTGCCGCCACCAGCAGCGCCACCGCCGCCAGCACCCGCTCGCCCCGCCGGGGATCGCGCTGGCCGGGCAGCCGGCGGGGCGCCTGCCCCAGCAGGTCCGGCGTGGGCAGCGGCCGGCCGTCGGCGCAGGGCAG
>NZ_BAABIL010000170.1:0-9717 GCF_039542765.1 Kineococcus glutinatus | reverse complement strand
ACCGGCTCGCGACGCTGCGGCTGCTGGGCGCGCCACCGCGGCTTGTGCGCGGCGTCGTCGGCGCCGAGCTCGCGGTGGTGGCCGCGGCGGGGGCGCTGGCCGGGGTCGTGCTCGCCGTGCTGCTGTCCCCCCTGGTGGGCGCGGTGCGCTTCCGCGGGGAGGCGGTGGGCGCCGACCGGTTGTGGCTGGGCGTGCCCGCGGTGCTCGCCGTCGTGGCGGCCGTCGTGGCGCTGGCGGCGCTCAGCGGCCTGCTGGGCCTGCGCCGGGTCGTCATCGAACCGCTCGGGGTGCGCGCCCGGCGGTCCCCGCCGCCGCAGCGGTGGGTGCGCGCGGGCGTCGGGGCGGGTGTCGTGCTCACGTGGGTGCTGGCCTGGCAGCTGGGTTCCACGACGCTGCGCAGCTCCCTGGCGCTGGTGGCGCTGCTGGGCGGGGGGATGGCCGCGTGCCTGGGCGTGCTGTCCCTGGTGGGGCCGTTCGCGGTGGCGCTGCTGGCGCGCCGCTCGCTGCGCCGGGCGGACACCCCGCAGCGGCTGCTGGCGGCCCGGTCGGTGCTCGACGACCCGCGGGCGGCGTGGCGGCAGGTGGCGGGGGTGGCCATGACGAGTTTCGTGGGCGTCGTGGCGGGCGTGGGGCTGGCCCTGGCCGGTTCCGCGGGGACCTCCGGTGGGGCGGACGCCGAGCTCGTCGCGGACGTCCGCACCGGGGTGCTGCTGACGCTGCTCATCTCCTTCGCCGTCGTGGCCTGCTCGGTGGGGGTGACGGCCGCCGCGGCGGTGCTGGACCGGCGCGACCTGTGGGTGGCGCTGGACCGGGTGGGGATGCCGCGGCCGACGATGGAGGCGGCGCGCACCCGGGCGGTGCTGGCCCCGCTGCGGCAGGTGGCGCTGGGCTCGGCGCTGCTGGGCGCGGTGGCGGTGCTGCCGGTCACCGGCGCGGCGCTGGTGCTGGACCCGCTGGCGGTGCTCGTCGTCGCGGTCTGCCTGGCCCTGGGCATCGCGCTGGTGGCGCTGGCGCTGCGCGCGACGCGGCCCGTGCTGACGGGGGTGCTCGCCGCGCCGGAGCGGGTGTGAACCGCGTTCGCGCCGAACCCCTCCCGCCGCGGCGGGTCAGACCGCCGAGCCGACCGGGACGGGCGGCGCCGCCGGCACCGGCGGCGCCGGTGGTGCGGGCAGCGCCGGCGGGACCGGCGCGGGACGGCCGAACAGGTAGCCCTGCACGAGCTCGCAGCCCGCCGCGCGCAGCGCCGCCAGCTGCTCGGGCGTCTCCACGCCCTCCGCGACGACCTCCACGCCGACCTCCCGGGCCAGCGCGACGATGCCACGCACCAGCGCCAGCGAGGCCGGGTCGTGCTCGACCCGCGCGGTGAAGCTGCGGTCCACCTTCACCTGGTCCACCGGCAGCCGCTGCAACCACGTGAGGGTGGAGTAGCCGGTGCCGAAGTCGTCCAGCGAGGTCCGCACCCCGAGGCGGCGCAGCTCCGCCAGCTTCTCCGCCAGCGCGGGCACGTCCACCAGGGAACGGCTCTCCACGACCTCCAGGTGCAGCCGGGCCGGTGCGACACCGCTGTCGGCCAGCGCGCTGCGGACGGTGGCGTGCAACCGCGGGTCCAGCAGCGTGCGGCTGGCCAGGTTCACCGCGACCGTCAGCTCCCCGCGCTCGTCCCGCGGCCAGGACGCCAGCGCGCGGCACGCGGCACCGAGGGACCACAGGTCCATCTCGACGACCACGCCGGTCTCCTCCGCCAGGGCCAGGAACGCCGACGGCGGCAGCATCCCCAGCCGCGGGTGCTCCCAGCGCACCAGCGCCTCCGCCCCCGCCACCCGGCAGCCCTCGCGCACCTCGACGACGGGCTGGAAGAACAACCGCAGCTGGCCGTTGCCGACGGCGGTGCGCAGCTCCGACTCCAGCGAGACCGAGCCCGCCTCGTCCGCCTCCCCCGCGTCCCCCGCCGGTCCCGCCGCCACGACGACCTGGTTGCGGCCGCGCTGCTTCGCCGCGTACATCGCCCCGTCGGCCGTGCGCAGCAGGTCGTCGGCGCGACCGTGCGGGCCGGTGTGCACGCCGGCACCGACGCTGGTCGTCACGTGCAGGTCGCGGCCCTCGACGCGGAAGGGCTCGGCGAAGCAGGAGACGATCCGCTGACCCAGCTCCCGGGCGGTGACCTCGTCGGCCACCCCCTCCAGCAGCACGGCGAACTCGTCACCGCTGAGGCGGCCGACCGTGTCACCGGTGCGCAGCACCCCGCGCAGCCGGGCGGCGACCTGCCGCAGCAGCTCGTCGCCGGCCGCGTGGCCGTGGACGTCGTTGACCTGCTTGAACTTGTCGAGGTCGCAGAACAGCACCGCCGTGCCCGTGCCCCACCCGGTGCCCAGCAGCGCCTGCTCCAGCCGCTCGGTGAACAGCACCCGGTTCGGCAGCGCCGTCAGCGCGTCGTGCTCGGACTGGTGGCGCACCCGCGCGAGCAGCTCGGTGTTCTGCAGCGCGGTGGCGGTGTACTCCGCGACGCCGCCGAGGCGGGCGAGGACCTCCCCGAGGTCCTGCGGCATCCGACCCGGCCGCCACGACGCGGTGGCCACGCCCAGCAGCCGCTCGTCGGCCAGCAGCGGCACGACGATGCAGCCCACCGCGCCGATGCGCTCCATGAGGGTGCCCAGCGGACCCGAGGCCTGCTCCTGGTGGATGACGATCGGTTCCTGCGCGGTGAGCAGCGCGACGAGCTCGGGGGTCTCGTCGGCGCGGATGAGCGCGGCGTCCCACACCTCCTGCTCCTCGGCCGTGAAACCCCGGCCGGCCACCGAGCGCAGCTGCCCCGACCCGGCGTCCCAGAACATCACCGCCGCGTGGTCGCACCCCACGAACCCCGGCACCGTCGAGGCGACGACGTCGGCCACGGTGTCCGCGTCGGAGGCGGCCCTCATCTCGTGCGCCAGCGCCAGCAGCACCGAGGCCCGCTCCTCCCCGCGCCTGCTGCCCTCCAGGGCCACCAGCAGGTCCAGGGCGGCCGCGGCGTGCTGCGCGTAGGCGCCGAGCAGGCTCCGCTCCTCGGCCGGGCCGCGCTGGCCGTCCGGGTAGACGGCCGCGAGGTGGCCGTGCGCACGGCGGCTGGAGGTGACGTCGACGACGACCGCGGACCCGCCGAGGGAACCACCGGCGAGCAGGGTGGCGGCCATCTCCGCCGCCCGCTGCGGCTCCAGGCCCGAGAAGTGCACCAGCGGCGCGCCGCCGTCGGGGTCGCGCACCGCGAACAGGTGGGCGGGGGCCAGCACCGCCGCCGCCGCCCGCTCGGTGATGCGCTGCAGCCCGGCGCTCAGGTCCTCCGCACCGGCCAGGTCGGCGGCGGCGGACTGCAGCGCCTCCAGCTGCCCGCGCAGGGCCGCGAGCTGCGGGTCCCGGCGGCGCCGGGCGTCGAACCACCGCCACGGCCAGCGGCCGCGGTTGGCCCACGTGACGTGGTAGACGCACGCCGGGGCGCCGTCGGACTCGCACTCCTCGTGCACCAGCGTCGCCGGGGGCAGGCCGAACATCTCCGGCACCATCACGATGAGCCCCTGCGCGTAGCGGCAGTCCAGGCGGGAGTGCCGGTAGCCCTCGTGCAGCCGGTAGCGCAGCGTCGCGTGGGTGGGGCCGGACTCCACGACCTCCATCGTCGAGGTGGTCGTGAACTTCGGCACCGCCCGCGGCAGGAACCGGTACACCTGCCGGGGCGAGCCGAACGCCTGCAGCGCCAGGACGAGGGAGTGGTTGAGCCCCGAGCGCAGCGCGGCCGCGCCCATCGCGAAGGTGCACCCGTCGTCGTCGAGGACGTCGACGGCGGCCTGCAGCAGCCGCACGCGCGTGTCGTAGCTCGACCAGTGCGCCTCGTCCAGCAGGTCCTCCAGGCGCTCGGTGGTGCCCGAGCGGCGCACCACCTCGGCCACGGCGTCCGGACCGCCCCGCTGGTGCACGTGGCGCAGCACGAGGCGCGTCGTCGTCCCCGACGTCTCCCGCCCTGCCGCTCCCACCGCGCATACCCCCGAAGTCCTGTGCACCGTCCGAGGAGGTGTCGGCAGCGGAGGGGGCGGGCTGAACGGTGCTCACCCGTCCGAGGGAGGTGACGCCCCGAAACCGTCGGGCACTCCTGCCCGGCCCCGCCTACGCTGCTCCCGCGAGGCGTCCGTGCGAGGAGGAGTGCGACCGTGCCGCTGGCTGCCGGGGGCGACGGGGTGGACGTCCGGCTCCACGCCGCCTACCAGCCCATCGTGGACCTGCGCAGCCGCGAGGTCGTGGCCGTCGAGGGCCTCATCCGAGGTGCGCGCGGCCCGGCGCTCGTCATGCCCACCGAGCTGTTCGCCCGGGCGGCCGGTCAGGGCGACGAGGCGGTGCGCAGGCTCGACGAGTCGTGCGTGCGGACCATCCTCACCACCGCGGCGGCGGCTGCGGCGCACGGCACCGTCTTCATCAACGTCGAACCGGTCACCCTGGCGGAGCTGTCGCGGCGCACGCTCGCGGAGCTCGCCTCCCTCGTCCCGGCGGGGGTGCGGGTCGTCGTGGAGGTGACCGAGCGGGACCTGCTGCGCGAGCCGGCGCGGCTGCTGGCGGGGGTCGACCGGGTGCGCGAGCTCGGCTGGGCCGTGGCGCTGGACGACGTGGGGGCCGAACCGGCGGCGCTGGCGCTGATGCCGTTCCTGCACCCCGACGTCATCAAGCTGGACCTGGCGCTGGTGCACGCCCGGCCGACGTCGCAGGTCGCCGCGATCGTCAACGCCGTCAACGCCGAGGCGCAGCGCTCGGGGGCCGTGGTGCTGGCGGAGGGCATCGAGACCCCGGAGCACGCCGACCGCGCCCTGGCCGTGGGCGCGGCGCTCGGGCAGGGCTGGCTCTTCGCCCGCGCCGAGCCCCGGCCGCCGTCCTGGGGCGGCGCGCGGATCCCCACCGGTGCGGAGCCCGCCCCGCCGCGGGAGGGGGCCTCGGCGTTCGAGCTGCTGGCCCGCACCCGCCCCGCCCAGCCCAGCACGGCGGCGCTGGTGGGCGCGGTGACCCGCCACGTCGAGCGGCAGGCGATGCTGCTGGACGACATGACGGTCGTGCTGGCGTGCTTCCAGCACGCCGACTTCCTCACCGACCGCACCCTGCGGCGGTACGAGGCGCTGGCGTCCGTGACGGCGCTCACCGCCGTGCTCGGGCCGGGGGTCCCGGCCGCGCCCTGCACCGGCGTGGAGGGCACCGCGCTGGCCCCGGACGACCCGCTGGGCCGGGACTGGGTGGTGGCGGTCACCTCACCGCACTTCGCGGTGGCCCTCGCCGCCCGCGACACGGGCGCACCGCGGCGGGAGGACCTCCCCGCGGGCGGCGAGGGGGGTGGTGGGCGGCGCATGGAGTACGTGCTGACCTACGACCGCGACGAGGCGCTGGCCGTGGCCCGGCTGCTGATGGGCAGGGTGCGCACGACGTCCACCGCCGCCCCGCCCGCGGCGGTGCCCCCCGACGACCCGGGCACCGCCGCCGGCACCGCCGCGGGCGGGCCCGCCCCGGCGCCCACCGCCGCGGCCGTGGTCCCCGGCGTGCCGCCCGGGCAGCTGCCCGACCTGCTGGCGCGCGCCATCGGGACCGCCGCCAACGGCATCACCATCGCCGACGCGCGGGAACCGGACATGCCGCTCGTCTACGTCAACCCCGCGTTCGAGCGCCTGACCGGGTATCGCAGCGCGGAGGTCCTGGGCACCAACTGCCGCTTCCTGCAGGGCCCCGGCACCGACCGCACGCAGGTCGCCACCATCGCGCGCCGGCTGCGGGCGGGGCGCTCGGTGCGGGTGACGCTGCTGAACCACCGCCGCGACGGCAGCCCCTTCTGGAACGAGATCAGCATCAGCCCGGTCGCCGACGCGCAGGGGCGCACCACCCACTTCATCGGCAACCAGGTCGACGTCACCGACCGGGTGGAGCGGGAGCAGCGCACCGCGTTCCTCGCCTACCACGACTCCCTCACCGGCCTGCCCAACCGGGCGCAGGCCCTGGAGCAGCTCGACCTGGAGCTGCGCCGCCGCACCCGCAGCGGGGCGGGCGTCGCCGTCCTGTTCTGCGACCTCGACGGGTTCAAGGAGGTCAACGACCGCTTCGGGCACTCCGCCGGCGACGAGGTCCTCGTCGCGGTCGCGCACCGGCTGCGCTCGGCGGTGCGCGGCGGCGACCTGCTGGCCCGCCTGGGCGGTGACGAGTTCCTCGTGCTGCTCACCGGCCTGCCCGCGGACGACGCCGGACCCGCCCGCCGGGTGGCCGGCAACCTGCACGCGGCGCTGGTGCCCCCGCTGGAGCTGGCGGGGACCACGGTGCGGATCACCACCAGCATCGGGGTGGCGCTCTGCCCGCGCGACGGCACCGACGCCACCGCGCTGCTGGACCACGCCGACGCCGACATGTACCGCACCAAGCGGCGGGTCTGAACCCTCACCCCACCGGCCGCACGAGGTACTCCGCGAGCAGCCGCGCGCAGTTGCCGATCGCACCGCGGTGCACGACCTCGTAGCCGTGGGTGCTGAGGGTCGGCAGGCACAGCAGGCCCGCCTGCGCGCACCGACCCTTCGCCTTGGACTGGGAGGCGTCGGACTCGAAGGCGTCGAACACCGCGGGCGCCGGCGACAGGCCCAGCCCGCGGCCGAGCCGGACGAGGTGGTCGGCCAGCGGCTTGTCGTACACCCCGGCGGCGTCGTGGTACCCGACGATCGGGTTCGCGTCGACGCGGGTGCCGTACTCCGCCTCGGCCGGGCCCACCTCCACGGCGAGCGCCACGTCGCCGGGCAGCTGCCCGGCGGCCCAGGAACCGCCGACCCCGCCGAGCTCCTCGCTCGTGGTGAGGACGAGGTACGCGTCCGCGGCCGGGCGCCGGCCCTGCTCCCGCAGCAGCCGGGCGGCGGCCAGGACGACGACGAGCGCGGCCCGGTCGTCGAGGAAGTAGCCGCCGAGGTGGTCGCCGAACTCCAGCAGGCCGCGCTTGCCGGCGTGCACGCAGACCCGGGTGCCGGGGTGCACGCCGGCGGCCGCCAGCTCCTGCGGGGTGCGGCCGGTGAAGACGTTCACGTGGTCCCAGTCGAGGGCGCGGTCGCCGCCCTCGGGTTTCGTCTCCCAGATGCGGGGGCTCTCCCGCGTGGTGTGCTCCGAGCCCAGCGACAGCACCCCGACGACCTCCTCCTCGTCGCCGAGCACCGCCACCGGCCCCAGCCCGAAGTTGCCCGGGTTCATCACCCCGAGCTGGGTGACGTGCAGGGAGCCGTCCTCCTCCACCCGCTTGACGATCATGGACAGCTCGTCCAGGTGCGCCATCACCCGCACCACCGGCGCCCCGGCGTCCTCCCCCCGCCCCCGCAGCAGCGCCACGACGTTGCCCGCCCGGTCCGTGCGCACCTCGTCGGCCAGGTCCGCCAGCTCGCGCAGGCACACCTCGCGGACGGCGTCCTCCTGCCCGCAGGGCCCGTAGGTGCGCAGCAGCTCCTGCAGCAGCCGCAGCTCCCGCCCGTCGTCCCGCTCGTCCTGCACCGCGGTCTCCTCCCCGGGCACCGTGCCCGTCCCCCGCGCTGTGCCCACCGCCGGCCCCCGCCACACCCGGCGCCGGTCGCACCGGACCCCGGCGACCCTCCCGCGGCGGCATGGGGGGCGACGTGGAGTGGCTAGTGGTTCACTGGGGGTTCCATCGGGGATCGCACGAGAGGACCGTCGCGCCAGCGCGGCAACCACCGGAGGTCGAGGGCCCTTGCTGCAGGTGGTCCTGCCGCCCCAGCCGCGGTCCGTCGCGGTCGCGCGCTGGCTGCTGACCGAGTGGTGCGCGCCCTGGGTGGGGCGGGGGGAGCTGGACGTCGAGCTGGTCGAGCGCGCCGAGCTCCTGGTCAGCGAGGTCGTCACCAACGGCGTCGTCCACGGCTCCGGCCTGGTGCGGATGGGCGCGCGGATCCGGCCGGGGTTCCTGCACGTCGAGGTCGCCGACGAGGGCGGCGGGATGCCGCTGGTGGGGGCGCAGCGCAGCGACGCCGAGCACGGGCGGGGGATGGCGATGGTGGAGATGCTCAGCTCCCGCTGGGGCACCGACCTCGGCGTGGGCCCGCTCGGCAAGACGGTGTGGTTCGAGCTGCGCCCGGAGGGCTGAGGGCGGCCGTCAGCGCGCCGCCACCGCCAGCGGTTCCACCCGCACCGGCGCCCCCTCCTCCAGCGAGCGCTGCAGCGCGTCGGCGACGGCGGAGGCGGCCACGGCGTCCTCGGGGGTGCACAGCTGCTCCCCGCCGGTGCCCGCGACGAGGTCGGCGAAGGCGGCGAGCTCGGCGCGGTAGGCGTCGGCGAAGCGCTCGGCGAACGTGGTGTGCGGGGTGCCGGCGGGGAAGGTGACGCCGGGCTCGGCCGAGCGCAGGGCGCTGCGCTCGTCGAGGCCGACGACGAGGCTGCCGCGCGAGCCCTGCAGCTCCAGCCGCACGTCGTGGCCGGCGCCGTTGTAGCGGGAGGCGCCGAGGGTGGCCAGGGTGCCGTCGTCGAGGACGAGCAGCGCGGCGGCGCTGTCCACGTCGCCGACCCCGCCGATGGCGGGGTCGCCGTTGTTGCTGCCGCGGGCGACGACCTCGACGACCTCGCGGCCGGTGAGCCAGCGGATGACGTCGACGTCGTGGACGCTGCAGTCGCGGAACAGCCCCCCGGAGGTGGCGATGAACGCCACCGGCGGCGGGGTCTGGTCGCACGTCACCGCCCGCAGGGCGTGCAGCCAGCCCAGCTCGCCGGCGTCGAGGGCGCGCTTGGCCTCGGCGTAGCCGCGGTCGAAGCGGCGCTGGTGGCCGACGCGCACCACGCCCCCGCGGGCGGCGACGTGCGCCAGCAGCGGCAGGGAGGACGCGACGTCCGGGGCGACGGGCTTCTCGCACAGCACGGGGATCCCGGCGTCGACGGCGGCCTCGACGAGCGCGGGGTGCTCGGCGGTGCCGGTGGCCACGACGAGCCCGTCGATCCCGGAGCGCAGCAGCTGCGCCCCGCCCGCGGCGACCTCGGCGCCGAGCCCGCCGGCCACCGCGCGAGCGCGCCCGGCGTCGACGTCGGCGAGGACGACGGAGGACACGCCGGGTGTGGTGACGGCGTTCGCCGCGTGCATGGCGCCGATGCGGCCGACCCCTGCGATGCCGATCCGGACTCCTGCCACGGTGTGCTCCTCCCGCTCGCCGGCCCACCGTTGGACCGGTCCAACAGCAACGGTGCCCCGCCCCGAGCCCAGCGGTCAAGACCCGTCGCTCACCAGCGGTGCGCCACGTCCACCACGAGCCGGGCCCGGTCGCCGGGTCCCTCGATCAGCACCGTCTCGAACGGCAGCCGCGCCCGGACCCCGAGGCCGAGCGTCGTCCACCCCTCGAAGCTGCCGCCCCAGCCCACCTGCCGGAAGGTGCCGAACCCGCCCACGTCGACCACCTCGGCGGGCGAGGGCGGCGTGAACGTCGCCGCGCCCGCGTCGTCGTAGGAGGGCGCGTGCACCACCACCTCCAGGAACGCCCCGCCCCGCAGCGGCACCGGGTCCCCCGAGCCGTCGGCGCGCACCTGCGGCACGTAGCGCACCGAGTAGCCGGCCAGCCGCCCCGCGACGTCCACCACGAGCCGGTCGAAGCAGGCGTGCCGCCCGGCGCGCACGCCCGTGACCACCCCGGTCGGGACCGCGATCTCGTCCGCCTCCGGCAGCGAGCCCCACACCTGCCCGCACCCCGGCGCCGCCGACGCCCGCGA
>NZ_BAABIL010000169.1:0-6594 GCF_039542765.1 Kineococcus glutinatus | reverse complement strand
CCCTGGCCAGCCCGGTGGCGACACCTGCGGAGACCGCGCCGAGCCCGTCGGCGCAGCGGCTGAGCACCGCGCTGGCACGCACCTCGTCGCGGTAGGTGCGGCGCAGCAGGACGGCCCGGTCGAGGACGGCGGGCAGGGCGCTGCGGTGCTGGGGCGCCATCGTGACGCGCACGTTGGCCCGCACCCGCACCGCGCCCGGCGCGAGGCGCTGCTTGTAGTCCTCCTCACCGCGGAGCATGTCCAGCTCGGCGCGCCCTGCGGCGGTGCACCGCCGGCGCACCGCCAGCAGCAGCAGCGAGCCGGGCCCGGCGGCCGCGTAGCCGGCGCGGTAGGACTGCAGGTAGCCCAGCACGGTGCGACCGGCGGCGAAGCAGAGGTTGTAGGCGACGAGCTCGCCACCCACCCGCAGCCCGCTGAGCCACACCTGGTCGCGGGGCGCGGTGGCCAGCACGTGGGCCAGCAGCGCCCCGGAGGCCTCCTGCCACGGGCGGTGCCGCTGCGCGGCCCGGGGGTGGTCGTCGTCGACGGCGGCCAGCTCCGCGACGAGCGCGGCCACGTCGGCACCGGCGAGGAGGTCCTCGACGAGCCGGACCTCGCCCCGCTCGGCGAGGCGGCGCAGCTGGCGGCGCTCGCCGCGGCGCACGGCGGGCGGCAGGGCGGCGTCGTGCTCGGCGACGGTGGCGGGCAGCAGCAGGGCGGTGCAGACGGCCTGCTGCACCGCCCGCAGCCCGTACCCGCGCCGCTGCGCCCACGAGCGCAGGTCGGACAGCAGGGGGTCGTCGGCGCGGACCTGCTCCAGGTCCAGCAGCGCGCCGGGCACGGCGGCCACCGCCGCGTCGAGGACCGCGTCGACGAGGGCGCTGCCCTGCACGACGCGCGCGCCGGCGACGAGGACGGTGGCGTAGTCGCTGGCCCCGCTGCCGAGGAACGTCAGGACGGGCCGGCGCGTGCCGCCGCGGACGCTGAAGGCGCCGAGCGCGACGAGGCGGCCGCTGGAGCGGATCGCCACGAGCAGCGGGGTGCCGGCGCCGAGGTGCTCGTGCACGGGCAGCAGCCAGTCGGGACCGGCGAAGAAGGGGGCCCCGGCGGCGGCGAGCAGCTCGCGCCACGCCTCGGCGGGCAGCGCCCGGGGGTCGCGGTGGACGCTGGTGCGCAGCGCGGGCCCGACGGCGGGGAACGGACCGGGCTCCGGCCGGCGGGGCGGGCCGATCTCGACGGCCGGGGACGCGGTGGGGTCGAGGACCGACGGGCTGCCGTCGCGGTGCGTGCGCAGCCGCAGCAGAGCGTCTCCGACCACGTTCCGCCTCTCGCCGCTCCGGGAACCAGGCCGCGGGACTCCCGACGGCCCGCGTGCAGCGCACGATAGCTCCGCCGGGGGGCCGTGCCGGACAGGTGGGGGGCACGCCTCGCCGTCGACCTCGGAGCGTTCCCATCCGCTCACGGAGCGCTCCCGGCCGGGTGGGGTCCCCACCCGGCCGGGAGCCTGCGCACCGCCCCGCTCAGCCGATCGCGTCGCCCGGCCGGGCCGCCTGGTGCGCGCCCTGGCCGCGGACGTCGATGACCGCCGGCGCCCCGCCGCGGGCCGCCCCCGCCTCCTCCTCGCGGTCGTGCTGCACCTGCCGGGTCAGCTCCGCCCCGGCCTCGGCGTCGCGCGTGAGGTTGTCCCCGGTGCGCGGGTCGAAGACGTGCATCTTGCGCGTGTCGACCCAGAACTCCGCCTGACGGCCCTCCCGGATGCGGCTGGCCGCGTCGATGGACACCACCGCCTGGGTGCGCAGCTGGTCGCTGTCCAGCTCCTGCGACAGCGACCGCAGCCGGTCGCGCACCTCCGCCTCGGCCTCGAAGGGGATGTAGGCGTACTGCGAGTCCCCCAGCCACTCGGTGAAATCCACCTGCGCCCGGAAGGTGGTGCCCACGGGGCGCTTGACCTCGTCGACCATGCCGGCGTCCTCGAAGTACTCCGGGCGGATGCCGACGAGCAGCAGGTCGTGGCCGGCCACCGCCGCGGCGCGCCGCTCGTCCAGGTCGATCGGCCCGAACGGCGTGTCGAGCTGGTCGCCGCGCACGTGGGCGGGCAGGAAGTTCATCGGCGGGGACCCGATGAAGCCTGCGACGAAGAGGTTGACCGGCTGCTCGTAGAGCTCGCGGGGGGAGGCCACCTGCTGCAGCACGCCCTTGCGCAGCACCGCCACCCGGTCGCCCAGCGTCATGGCCTCGGTCTGGTCGTGGGTGACGTAGACGGTGGTGGTCCCCAGCCGCCGCTGCATCCGGGAGATCTCGCTGCGCATCTGCCCGCGCAGCTTGGCGTCCAGGTTGGACAGCGGCTCGTCGAAGAGGAACGCGTCGGCCTGCCGGACGATGGCGCGCCCCATCGCCACGCGCTGGCGCTGGCCACCGGACAGCTGGGCCGGCTTGCGCTCCAGCAGCTCCCCCAGCTCCAGCAGCCCGGCGGCCTCGTCGACGCGCTGCTGGATCTCCCGCTCGGGCACGCCCTTCTTCAGCCGCAGCGGGAAGGCGATGTTCTCCCGCACGGACAGGTGCGGGTAGAGCGCGTAGTTCTGGAACACCATGGACAGGTTGCGGTCGCGGGGCGCCTTCTCGTTGACGCGCTGCCCGCCGATCCGCAGCTCCCCGGCGGTGATGTCCTCCAGGCCGACGATCATCCGCAGGAGGGTCGACTTCCCGCACCCGGAGGGCCCGACGAGGATGACGAACTCCCCGTCGGCGATCTGCAGGCTGACGTCGTTCACCCCCCGGAAGCCGTTGGGGTACTCCTTGACGAGGTGGTCGATGTCGATCGCTGCCATGGGTTCAGCCCTTCACTGCGCCGTTGGTGAGCCCGGCCACGATCTTCCGCTGGAAGAGGAGGACCAGGACGATCACGGGGATGGTGACCAGGACCGACGCCGCGGCGATGGGCGCGGTCGGCTGGGAGAACTGGCTCGCCCCGCTGAAGAAGGCGAGCGCCGCGGGGACCGGCCGGGCGGCCTCCGTGGAGGTCAGGGTGATGCCGAAGACGAAGTCGTTCCAGATCGCGAAGAAGGTGAGGATCGCGGCGGTGAAAACGCCCGGCGCGGCGAGCGGGACGATCACCTTGCGGAAGGCCTGCCAGGCGGTGGCACCGTCGACCTGGGCGGCCTGCTCCATCTCCCAGGGGATCTCCCGGAAGAACGCGGAGAGGATGTAGACCGACAGCGGGATGGAGAAGGACAGGTACGGGATGATCAGCCCGAGCCACGTGTCGTAGAGGCCGACGGTCCGCCACAGGTTGAACAGCGGGGTGGCGATCGAGATGATCGGGAACACCGTGATCGCGAGCGCCGAGCCCAGGATGACCTTCTTGCCGGGGAACTCCAGCCGCGCGACGGCGTAGGCGGCCAGGGTCGCCAGGACGACCGAGACGGTCGTGGCGATGGCGGCGATGCCGACGGAGTTGCGCAGCGCGGTGAGGAAGATGTCGGAGGACAGGACGATGCGGTAGTTCTCCAGGCTGAGGGCGCTGGGCCAGAAGCGCTGGTTGTTGATGTCGTCGCCCTCCTTGAAGGACAGCGACAGGATCCACAGGACGGGGATCAGCGCGTAGGCGATGATGACCACCGCCGCGGCGACCCATGCGACCTGGCGCCGGCGCTCCCCCCCGCGCGACCTCGCGCTGCCCGTGCCCGTCGTGGCCAGCTGCGGCGCGCTGGCGGGGCGGTCTGCCGTGGTGGTCATCGTCATCCCCTCTGCTGCGACAGGTTCGTCTTGAAGCCCTTGACGAACATCACCGCGATCAGGACCACGAGGACCGCGAGGATGACGCTGACCGCCGACCCCAGGCCGATCTGCACCCGGGAGATCGTCTGCCGGTAGGCCAGGAACGACAGCGTCTCGGTGCCCTGGGCACCCTGGGTCATGACGAAGACGTTGTCGAAGATGCGGAAGGCGTCCAGGGTGCGGAACAGCAGGGCGACCATGATGGCGGCCTTCATGTTCGGCATGATCACCCTGCGGAACCGCTGCCAGGCCGTCGCGCCGTCCACCTTGGCCGCCTCGAGGTAGTCCTCGGGGATCTGCGCCAGGCCCGCCAGCAGCAGCAGCGACAGGAACGGCGTGGTCTTCCAGATCTCCGACAGGCAGATGACCGCCACGGACGGCACCGTCGAGCCGAACCAGTTGTAGTCGTCGAGGTTCAGCATCGGGTTGACGAACCCGTACGCCGGGGTGAAGGCGTACTGCCAGGCGTAGGCGGAGACCACGGTGACGATCCCGTAGGGCACGAGGATCGCCGTCCGCAGCGAGCGGCGCAGCACCAGCGCGCGGTGCATGACCATGGCCAGGGCGAAGCCGATGACGAACTCGACGGCGACGGTGACCACGGTGATCGCGGAGGTGACGCCGAACTGCCGCCAGAACAGCCCGTCGCTGAGGATCATGCCGTAGTTGCCCAGCCCGACGAACTCCCGCCCGTCGGGGTTGGTGAGCCGGTAGTCGAACAGCGAGAGCCAGACCGCGTTGAGGATCGGGTAGCCGGTCACGGCGACCATGACGATGAAGGCCGGCCCGGCGAGCAACCAGCCGAGGCGGCGCTCGTGGCGGGCGCGGTCGCTGAGCCGCGGGCGCCCGTGGTGGATGACGGCGAGGTCGTCGGTGACCTCCCCCGCGGCGGCGGGGACCGTGGTGCTCACTCGGGCCTCCTAGAGGAGCTGCTCGTTGGAGAGGACGCCCTCGATGAGGTCGGCGGCCTCCTTCGGCGTCGTGGTGGGGTCGAGGTCGGTCGGCGGGTGGTAGGTCTGCTGGATCGCGCCGGTGACGTCGCCGTAGTACGCCGAGATGGGACGCGGCGCGGCGTCCTCGAGGCCGGCGCGGATGGCCTCCCACATCGGGAACGCCTCGCGGATCTCGGGGTCCTCGAAGGCCGCCGAGTTCGTGGCCGGCTCGCCGCCGGTGAGCATGTGCTCCTTCTGGCTCTCCAGCGAGCGCAGGCAGCGCACGGCGTCCACGGCGAGGTCGGGGTAGCGGGTGAACGCCCCGATGCTGATGCCCGCCCCGCCGATCGGCACGGCGGCCGGGGTGTCGGCGTCCACCCGGGGGTAGGTGGTCCAGGCGACGCCGTCCTGGAAGCCCGCCGGCAGCGCACCGGTCTCCTGGGCGGAGGCGAAGGCGTTCCACACGTACGGCCAGTTCACCATGAACCCGCCGTCGTCCTCCTGGAACGCGGCGCGGGAGTTCTCCTCCGCCGCGGTGCTCATGGCGGCCGGCGCGGCGGGCGAGTCGGCGATGCGCCGCATGATCTCCGCGGCCGCCACCCCGGCCTCGCCGTCGATGGTGGCCGCGACGGCGTCGGCCTCGGCCCCCTCGCTGGCCGGGTCGAGGATCGTGCCCCCGGCGGACTGCACGAGGGCGTTGACCCACACCATGAGGCTCTCGTTGCGCTGGCCCTGCACGGCGACGGTCGTGCCCGTCCGCTCCGCGGCGTCGATCAGCTGGTCCCAGGTGACCGGCTGCGTCATGTCCAGGCCGGCCTCCTCGGCGACCGCCTCCTTGTACCAGAGCAGCTGCACGTTGGCGTAGAACGGGGCGCTGTACATGGTGTCCTCGTACAGCGACTGCTCCAGCGGGCCGTCGAGGACGCCCTCGGAGAACTCCGCGGCCTCCTCCTGCGTGTAGGCGCGCAGGAAACCCGCCTCGGCCAGCTCCGGCATGTACGGCGGGTCGAGGCTGAGGATGTCCATCGAGGTGTCGTTGGCCGCCAGGCGGCGCAGGATCTGCTCACGCTGGCCGGCGGCGTTGTTGGGCAGCTGCTCCGTGCGGATGTCGTAGGCCTCCGCCTCCTCGGAGCAGCGCTGGCCGATGGCCGCGTCGAAGGCGTTGTTGATGTACCAGGTCAGGGTCGGGGTCCCGGTCCGGGCCGCGCTGTCGCCGCCGCACCCGGCGAGCGTCGCCGCGGTCAGCACGGCCGTCGCCGCTGCGCCCACCCGGCGCCCCGACCGGCGCGGGCGCACGGCTCCGCTACCCGACGCACGCTTGTGATCCACTGCTCCTCCAGGCTCATCCGGTCGTCGTCGTCCGTCTCGCCACAGCTACCGGTGAACGCGACCTCACCGTCCGCGATCTCGATAGCTGGGCTCAGGGTTCCCCCAACCTGTGATCCGCGCCACCCGGAAGCCCGAGATCACCACCGGGTCACAGGCGCATCACATTTCCGCGGAACCCCTCCCGCCACCGTCGCGACGGGGCCCGCCGGACGGTCCGCACCGCGGCACCGGCATGCTGGCCCCCGCCCGAACAGGTGGAACCGGAGACGGGGGAACTGGCCGTGGGGGTCCTGGCGCGCGCCCGCGGGGTGCTCGGCGAGGTGGTGCTGCGCACCGGTCCCGGCGGCCCCGGTGGGCGGGAACTGCTCGTCAACGGGGTGCTGCTGATGGACACCGAGGACGCCAGCACCGAACGCGCGCTGGCCGCGCAGGCCCTGCGAGCGCTGCCGGAGCGACCCCTGCACGTGCTGGTGGGCGGTCTCGGCCTCGGCTTCACCGCCGCGCAGGCGCTGGCCGACCCGCGGGTGCGGCGCGTCGACGTCGTGGAGATCGAGCCGGTGCTGCTGGAGTGGGCGGC
>NZ_BAABIL010000168.1:0-21147 GCF_039542765.1 Kineococcus glutinatus | reverse complement strand
GGCAGCGCCTGGCCCGGGGGTGCGGCGGCGGTCCGGCGGGTGAGCTCGGCGGCGATCTCCGCCGCCCTGCTACCGTCGTTCATGACGGCTGACAGTATCGCTACCGATCCCGGCGCGCTGCCGCTACCGCCGGGGGCGACGTCCGGCGGGCCGGTCCCCCCGGGTGGGCGCCGGCCGGCCTGGCGCGACGCGAGCCCCTCGGCCGTGGTGGCCGGGCTCGTCGCCGTCGTCGTCTCCTACGCCGGCCCGTTCGCCCTCGTCGTCCAGGCGGCGCACACCGCCGGCCTCGACCCGGCCCGCACCGCGTCGTGGGTGTGGGCGCTGGCGCTGGGCTGCGCCCTCAGCGGCACCGCGCTGAGCCTGCTCACCCGCACCCCGGTGGTCGTCTCCTACTCCACCCCGGGAGCGGCGCTGCTCATCGCGGTGCTGGGCGGGTACCGCTTCTCCGACGCCGTCGGCGCCTTCCTGGCGGCGGCCGTGCTCGCGACCGTGCTGGGGGCCACCGGCTGGTTCGGGCGGGCGCTGGCGGCGGTGCCGCCGCCGCTGCTCAGCGGCCTGCTCGCCGGGGTGCTGCTGCCGTTCGTCGTGGGGGCGGTGGGGGCGGTGGCCGCCGCACCGCTGGTGGCGGGGGCGGTGGCGGTGGCATTCCTGCTGGCGCGCCGGCTGGTGGAGCGCTACGCCGTGCCCGCCGCGCTGCTGGCCGGTACCGCCGCGGCGGCGCTCACCGGTGGCCTGGACGGCGTGCGGGTGGACCTCGCGCCCACGCAGCCGGTGTGGACGACCCCGACGTTCGACCCCGCCGCCCTGCTCGCCATCGGCCTGCCGCTGCTGCTGGTCACGATGGCCTCCCAGAACGCCCCGGGCCTGGCGGTGCTGCGGACCAGCGGCTACGACCCCGACGACCGGCTGCTGGTGGGGGCGGTGTCCGCGGTCTGGGCGCTGCTGGCACCGTTCGGGGGGCACGCCACGAACCTCGCGGCGCTGTCCGCGGCGATCTGCACCGGGCCGGACGCCCACCCCGACCGCGCCCGCCGCTACGTCGCGGGGGTGGTGTGCGGGCTGGGCAACCTCGTCGTCGCGGTGTTCAGCGCGGGGCTGGTCTCGGCGTTCGCGGCGCTGCCGGCCGAGCTCGTCGCGGCGCTGGCCGGGGTGGCGCTGCTGGGGCCGCTGCTGGCGGCGCTGCGCGCCACCACCGCCGCCGACGGCCCGACGGGCACCGCGGCGCTGCTCACCCTGGTGGTGACCGCCTCCGGGGTGGTCGTGGCGCACGTGGGCAGCGCCTTCTGGGGGTTGCTGGCGGGCACCGCCGCGTGGCTGCTGCTGACGGCCGGCCGCCGCCGCGCCCGGCCGCCCCGCGGCCGTGCGCGCCTCCTTGCTCCGGGTGGGTGAACGGCCCTAGCGTCTTCGCTGCGCGTTCCGGGGGGATCGCGCTCGCGCCGGGGGGCGCGGACAACGTCACAGGGGGGAACCATGGAGCGTCGTCGCTTCTTCGCGGCTGCCGGGAGCATCGCGGTGGCCGCCGCGATCGGGGGCGCCGTGCCGGCGCAGGCCGCCGCGCAGCCCGACCTCGTCGTCACCGCGGTGGGCTGGTCGCCCGCCGCGCCGGGCGCCGGGACTCCGGTCACCTTCACCGCCACCGTCAAGAACCAGGGCACCGCCGCCACGCCGGGCGGCGTCGTCCACGGCGTGGGTTTCCAGGTCGACGGGGTGCTGAAGACGTGGTCCGACAACCGCACCGCCTCGCTGGCGCCGGGGCAGTCGGTCACTCTCACCGCCGTCGGCGGCCCGGCCGGGGCGACGTGGGCCGCGACCAGCGGCAGCCACACCGTCACCGCCTTCGTCGACGACGCCAAGCGCATCGCCGAGTCCAACGAGACCAACAACACGCTGCGCCGCAGCCTGTCCGTGGCCGCGGCGCCGTCGCTGTCCTCGCGGGTGCGCTTCACCAACGGCGGGTCGGTGCAGGTGGCCTCCACCGCCGGGGCGTACGGCTCCGCGACGGGGCTGGCGAGCTCGCTGACGGGTTCGGTCTTCGGGGCCTGCTACACCGACGACCCGAACTCCGATGCGGGTCTGCTGGTGCAGGGCAGCGAGCGCTACCTGTTCGACACCTCCGTCGGCAGCGACACGTACAACCCGGGCGGGGGGTCGTGGGGCGGCGACGGCCTCGCCTACCTGCCCGCGGGCACCACCGCGACGCAGGTCCTCTCCCGCGGCATCTCGTTCTTCGGGCCCATCGCGCGCTGGAACTACCCGGCCCTGGAGGACGTCCCCTGCCCGGCGGGTGCGGCCGCGGACTTCAGCCGGTTCCAGGCCAAGTCGCTCACCACGAAGCGCTACGTCGTCACCGGTGGGGAGTGGGGCCAGGCCGGCGCGCTGGTGGCCACCACGACCGTGCCGGTGGACTTCGACGCCCACGGGCTGTGACGCACCGCTGAGGGGGCCCGGGCGCGGGTCCCCTCAGCGCTTCGCCCGCGAGGGCTGCACCCGCTTCGGCTCCCCGGGCATCTTCGGGTAGTCGGCGGCTTGAGCGGTCTGCGGTCGTGCGGTTTGTGCACGGACTAGGGGAGCGTTGTGGCCCTGGTTGTCGGGCGAGTTCTAGACGCCCGCAGGGCGGTCCTCGCTGGTGTTGGAGCACCGGGCGAGGGTCTTGGCCCAACACCTCACAGCGCGAGGAGTCGAGCCCATGGACCAGTCTTCCACCCTGCCCACCACCACCGAGGGCACTGCCTCGTGCCCGTCGTGGTGCGAGCACACCGACCTGTGCCGGATGGGCGCCTATCAGGGGCCACTGCAGTACGTGACGGCCTCGGCGTCCCTGCCGCCGACCGCGGAGCACCGGGAGGTGCCGGTGCCTGTGGTGGCGGTCATGCTGCTGCAGGACCACAGTGACCCCGCCCCGTACGTCTACGTGGACGCCGAGCAGGCCCGGATGCGGGTGCACGAGGTGCGCGCGTTGCGCGACTCGCTGGACGCGATGCTCGCGCTGATCGAGGGCGGTGCCCGGTGAGCGCGGCGACTTCGACACCGCTGCGGCTGCCGTCATGCCCGTCGTGGTGCATGGTGGACCACTCCCTCGACACCCACGGGGAGGTTTGGCACACGCTCGTCGTGCGCAACGACTCCGGTGCCCCTGATGGGGAACGCTGGATGGTGTCGGCCTCCTGGGATGAGACCCACCCCGACGCCAGCCGGCGGCTGCCCTACGTCTACCTGGACCTCGAGGGCCACGAGGCCATGCTGACGCCGGTGGAGGCGCGGACCTTCGCGGCAGGGCTGCGCCGGGTTGGGCTCGGCACGGGGCCGAGCTTGGCTGAGGCCCTGGAGCAGGCCGCAGAGCTCGCTGAGCAGACAGCACCCGCCCCGGAGACCGCCCCGGCGGGCAGTCTGGTGTGGACGCTGCAGCAGGTCGCGGTCATCCTCGGCCAGAACCACGAGTGGGTGGCCTTTCAGTGCGCCACCGGCCTGCTCCCCTGGTCGATCATCGACGACAGCGCCCACGTCAGCGCCGACGATCTTGCAGCGTTCATCCGGGGCGGCGCGCTCGGCGAGGCACTGGCTCGGGGAGGTGTCCGATGAACACCGCCACGGCCGGGGTCGTCGAGCAGACCCACGCCGTGGATCCGCACTCTCCGGCGTGGTTGGCCCGGCACCTGGTCGCGGCGTGGACGCTGGCGGCGATGGCGCCGGACGTCCCCGTGACAGCGATCACCGTCTGTAGCTATGAGTACGACGCGGCGGACTCGGTCCTGTCGTACACGCTGCGCTCCTGGGCCGAGGCCGAAGCGCTGTGCTCGGCGTGGGACGTACCAGCGCCGGCCGAGGTGGAGATGGTCAACGGCACCGCGATCTTGCACCGGTGCACGACCTACGGCGCCGTGACGCTCGCATGGCAGGAGGAATCGCCGAACGCGAGGTAGCCCCAGTGGCGCGGCCTCATGTCCTCATGGCATGAGGCCGCGCCACTGGCCCTTGTGGGTGACCTGTCACGCTCCGTAGGCTCACAGGTCGCTCACCCAAGGCCGGGCGGGCGGCTCGTCCTGGGGGGGAAGGGGTACGGCCATGCGCCGACGCAACAAGATCATGGGTGGGGCGCTGGGCACGCTCGCGCTGCTCGCGGGCGGAGGATCCGTGCAGGCAGCCACACCCGCACCAGACCTCATCGTCACCGCAGTCGAATGGACGCCGAACGCGCCGATCGGCGGCCAACCGGTCGCCTTCCGCGCGACGATCAAGAACCAGGGCACGGCGGCCACTCCGAGCGGGGTGAAGCATGGCGTGCAGTTCCAGGTCAATGGGTCCCTAAAGACTTGGTCGGACTCTTTCACTGCATCCCTGCCGCCGGGGCAGTCGGTGACCGTCGTCGCCAACGGTGGCCCGGCCGGCGCCACGTGGACCGCGGCTGCGGGCTCGCCGAGCATCACCGCCTACGTCGACGACGCGGCACGAATTAAGGAGGGCAACGAGTCCAACAACAAACTCTCCCGCACCGCCACGATTTCCTCGGGCATCACAACCCGACTGCGCACGACTGCCAGCGGCAGCGTCGTCGCGGTCACCAACGTTCCGTCCAGTACCGCCGAGACCAGCCTGGGCACCATGGTCACCGGTTCCGCCTACGGCGCCTGCCACGACGCCGATGGCCTACCTGTCTCTGGCACCGAGGCGTGGCTGCTTGACACCGCCATCGGCCATGACGTCTGGAACTACAACGGCCCCTTTGCCTACTCCGGCCGTATCGACGTGCCCGCCACCACGAGGCCACTGCAGGTCATCAGCAACGAACTGGACACCGGCGAAATCCACAAGTGGAACTACGGAACTCCTGAAGCGCTCATCACCTGCGCGGCCGGGACCACGGCGGGGTTCACCCGGTTCCAGGCCAAGGCCCTCACCACGAAGCGCTATGGGCCCACAGGAATGCTGCTGGGCACCTTCACCGCCGTCTTGGACCTCGACATCATCCTGTAAACCATGCAGGCTCCGTGAGTCAGTATCCGGCGTGCCGCGGGGAGTTCGAGATCCGCTCGAGCCACCCCGCGGCGCGGAGCTACGCGACGTGCTCGGCGACCGCTCGGGGTGACCGGCCGGTGAGGGCCGCGACCCGCCGCCCCGTCACGGTGGTCACATCGTCCTCGGCGTGGACGGCGAGTACTCGAGCCGTCTCCCCCACCCCCGTGGCGAAGTCCGATCGACGACCCGAGCTCAGCAGCGCCGCATGCACCGCCGTGAGCCACGCGTCCGGGGACGAGGAAGACACAGCAACACCGTAGGTCGAGGCCGCGCCCCTAGTGAGCACCGCCTACGCAGGTGACCCGCGCTACCGTCCGCGACCACCGGGAAGTGGAGCCACACGATGCACCCGGGCATCCACCACGTACTCGTCTGTAGGCGTGTAATACGCCAGACGTAGCCGGCCGGGAACACTGACGCGCCACACGATGCCTCCGCGAGTACCCGCGTAGCGCCGAGCAACCTCACGGTCCGGCGTTCTGCAGCCACGCGACATGATCCGACACCGCCCGGGGCAATGCGCCGGTGATCGAGGCGACCCGCCGACCTGACACCGTCGTGACGTCCTCCGCACCCTCCAGGAGCGCCAGGCCGCCTGAGAGACACTCCACGACCGTAAGCGCCCCCGCCTACTCCGGCGGGGGCGCTTACAGTCGTCTAAGTCGCTGACCTGCGTGTATGCGCGTCAGCAGGAACCATCAGCTGTGATGTCAGTAGCGTCGCGCGACTGCTCCGCCGGCCGGGGTCCAGGTGATGTAGCCGCCCTGAAAGTCCGAGCGCCTGCCGCCGGAGATGCCGTACTCATCCGACTTTGGCAGACCAAGGTAGGAGCGGTCAGCGCCCATGCTGTCGTAGAGGGCCCAGATGGAGCCGTGGACCTCACGGGCCCCCGTCGCAGCGGACCAAAGGATGGAGCCGCCACCGAAGTACTGCATGCGCCCTCGCCCGCTGGGAGAGGCCACCTCGGAGGAGAACGGGAAGCCCAGAACGCTGTTCTCGTAGCCAAGGGCGTACCACTTCTTGGCGATCTCTCCCCACATGGCGTGGGTTCCGTAGCGGCCACGCTCATAGATGCGACCACGCTGAAAGGTGATGTAGGACTCCGAGTGCCGAGGGCCCCACTCCCCGGGGATGCCCCACAGGCTGGATGTGGGCAGACCCAACGGCGCGTTAGGGGCGTCTGCTCCGAGCTGCTGGTAGTGCCAGAGCGTGCCGGAGTCGAGGGCGTGCCCGCCGGTGGAGCCGACCCACAGCTCCCCACCCTCCGCGGCGTACACCTTTGCGCCGGCGGCTGAGGTTCGGGTCACCGTCGGCTGCACGTAGCCGATGCTGCCGCCGGGCTCGGCGTTGTACTGCTGCGGGCTTGTCCACCCGTCGCAGCGGCGCTGGAAGCCGTCGACCCGCACGGCGCTGGTCGTGTTCCAGCCGCGAGGCAGCAGCCTCAGGTTCGTCAGGCTGGTCGCACCGATCGGATGTCCTGTCACCGGCACTTCCATCGCATGCCAGCCAGCCTCGGCGAAGGTCGCTGAGCGTACGACCTTCGTACCCATGAGTACGTCCACTGTAACGTTGGGCTGCTGTGTCGTGAGGTTCGCGTATACCTGCAAGCCAGGCTTGCCCAGCAGGCAGGTTGTCCATGCGGACTGGTACTCGAAGATGACGCTGCTATCAGCAGCGGTGGCTGACGGCGTAGCAGTCAGAAGTGAGGCCGCTGTTGCAGCGGCAGCAGTCAGCAAGGCGGTGCGGCGCATAGTGGTCCCCCCGGCGATGACGCCGCCACCCCCTGCAGCGGCTGGACCGTCCTACCAGCTACAGGGAGCAACCGTCTACGCCTTGCTGATCTAGCGGAGGAGGGCCATACCTACCTACTGGCGCTAGCCCCGGCGGAAGTCCTCAGCTCGCCACCAGGCGCCGCCTGCGAGGCCGGGCACGTCGACCCACACCGCCTTGGCCGTCCACGCGGTCGACTGACCCCTATCGAATACGAGACCATCATGACGCCATCGGCCAGTCAGGCCGCGTGATCTGATCTGTCACCGGATCATGCAGCAGACCCTTCCCCTCAGGTTCGGGGAGCGAAAGATCGCCAGGTTGTCGTGGAGTGAGCATTGGCTCGCGAATAGCGAGCGGCCTTGCGGCGAGTTAGATGACGTCCCGCAGCTCAGCGCTTCGCCCGCGACGGCTGCACCCGCTTCGGCTCTCCGGGCATCTTCGGGTAGTTCGGCGGGTACGGCAGGTCGCCCAGACCGGCGGCCTCGTCCCGCTCGGCCAGCTCCAGCAGCGGCTCGAGGGGGTGCGCGACCCGGTCGCGGCCGGCCCACGGGTCGCCGACCTGCGCCAGCCGCGCCGGCACGGTGGCGATCGTGAGGTCGTCGGGGTGGACGTCGACGAGCTCGTCCCAGGTGACGGGGGCCGACACGGTGGCGCGGGCGGTGCGGCGCAACGAGTGCGCGCTGGCCATGGTGCGGTCGCGGGCGTTCTGGTTGTAGTCCACGAAGACCTGCTCCCCGCGCTCCTCCTTCCACCAGGCGGTCGTCACGAGCCCGCCGGCGCGCCGCTCCAGCTCCCGCGCCAGGGCGATGCCGGCGCGGCGCACCTGCGTGAACGTCCAGCGCGGCTCGATCGTCACGAACACGTGCAGGCCGCGGCCACCGCTGGTCTTGGGGTGGGCGGCGTAGCCGAGCTCGTCGAGCAGCGGGCGCAGGTGCGCCAGCGCGACGGTGCGGGCCTCGTCGAAACCCGTGCCCGGCTGCGGGTCCAGGTCGATGCGCAGCTCGTCGGGGGAGTCGACGTCGGGGCAGCGGGACTGCCAGGGGTGGAAGGTGATGGTCCCCTGCTGCGCCGACCACACCAGCGCCGCCGCGGAGTCCGGGCGCAGGGCCTCGGCGGTGCGGCCGGAGGGGAACGTGACGGCGCACCGCCGCACGAACTCCGGGGCGTGGTGCGGCAGCCGCTTCTGGTAGACCTCCTCGCCCTCGACGCCGTCGGGGAAGCGCTGCAGGTACGTCGGCCGGTCGCGCACCGCGGCCAGCAGGGCGGGGGCGACGGCGAGGTGGTAGCCGACGACCGCCCGCTTGGTCCCCGCCTCGCCGAGGGCGGGGAAGTACCGCTTGTCCGGGCTGGTGACGCGCACGGCGACGCCGTCGACGTCGATCTCCTCCGCGGCCGCCGCCACCTCAGGACCTCCCGGTCGCGCCGGCCGCACCGGCCAGGACGTCGGCGAGGTCGTAGCGGGCGGGCACGTCGAGCTGCGCGCGGGTGCAGCTGCGCGGGTCCCGGTCCGGGCGCCAGCGCACGAACTGCGCGGCGTGCCGGAACCTCTCGCCCTCCATCTGGTCGTAGCGCACCTCGACGACCCGTTCGGGGCGCAGCGGCACCCACACCGCCTGCTCCGGGCGCTTCCAGCGGTTGGGTTCCCCCTCGGCGGTGACGTCCGGCCCCACCCGCAGCTCCTGGAGCTCGGTCAGCAGCTCCCGGCGCCGGGCGGCGGTGAACGCCGAGGCCCCGCCCACCATCTGCAGCTCCCCGCCCTCGTACAGGCCCAGCAGCAGCGAGCCGATGCCCGGCAGGCTCTTGTGCGGGCGGTACCCCATCACGACGCAGTCGGCGGTGCGGGCGTGCTTGACCTTCGTCATCGTCCGCTCGCCGGGGGAGTACGGCGCGTCCAGCGCCTTGGCGACGACCCCGTCGAGCCCGGCCCCCTCGAACCGGGTGAACCACCCCGCGGCGCGCTCGCGGTCGGTGGTGGCCGCCGTGACGGAGAACGTCGGCCCGCACCCGGCGAGGGCCAGCTCCAGCCGGGCCCGGCGCTCGGCGAAGGGGGCGGCGGTGAGGTCCTCCTCGCCCAGGGCCAGCAGGTCGAAGGCGACGAACCGCGCCGGGGTCCGCTCCGCCAGGAGCGCGGTGCGGCTGGCGGCGGGGTGGATGCGCTGGGAGAGGGCGTCCCAGTCCAGCCGCTGCCCGTCGGCGGCGGGCACGAACAGCTCGCCGTCCACGACGACGCGCCCGGGCAGCTCGGCGAGCGCGGCGGCGACGACCTCGGGGAAGTAGCGCGTCAGCGGTCTGGACCCGCGCGAGCCGAGCTCCACCTCCCCGCCGTCGCGGAACACCAGGCAGCGGAACCCGTCCCACTTCGGCTCGAACGACCAGCGCGGCCGGCCGGCGGGCTGCTCGGGCAGGGACGTGCCGGCGCGCGCCAGCATGGGGGCGACGGGTGGCTGCACGGGCAGGTCCATGCCGCCATGCTGCCCGCCGGTCCCGACACCCCGCGGTCCCGACACCCCGGTGCCCGCGGGGGCGCGCCGCCGCGGCGGCTGCCAGGCTGGGCGGGTCGGCGGCTGCGGGTGCGGCTGCGGGGAACGGGGGGTGCGGGTGCAGGGGACCGTGGTGGTGCTGGGCTCGGTCAACCGCGACGTCGTCGCGCAGGTCCACCGGCTGCCCGCACCGGGGGAGACCCTGACGGCCACGGCGGTGCGCGCCCAGATCGGCGGCAAGGGCGCCAACCAGGCGGTCGCCGCCCTGCGCTGCGGGGCCGACGTCACCCTGGTGGCCCGCACCGGCGACGACGAGGCCGGCTCCGCGCTGCGCTCGGGGCTGGCCGCGACCGGGCTGGACGTCTCCCGGGTGCGGGCCGTGCCGGGCACCGCCAGCGGCACCGCCTACGTCACGACCGCCGCCGGGGAGAACGTCATCGTCCTCGACCGCGGCGCCAACCACGCCTGGCAGCCCCGCGGCGACGACCCCGCCGGCGACGTCGGGCAGGACCTCGACGCCGTGCGCGCCGCCGCCGTCCTCGTCCTGCAGCTGGAGGTGCCCCAGGACGTGGTGCGGCTGGCCGCGCTGGCCGCGCCCGGCCGGGTGGTGCTCAACGCGGCCCCCTCCGCGCCGCTGCCCGAGGAGGTCCTGGCCCGCTGCGACCCCCTCGTCGTCAACCAGCACGAGCTGCGCGACCTCAGCGGCGAGGAGCACGTCGACACGGGCGTGCGCCGGCTGCTGGCCCGCGGCGCCCGCTCGGTCCTCGTCACCCTCGGCGCGCACGGCGCCCGCTGGGCCGACGGCTCCGGCGCCGGGTTCGCCCCGGCGCCCCAGGTGGCGGTGGTGGACAGCACCGGTGCCGGTGACGCCGTCGTGGGGGCGCTGGCGAGCCGGCTGGCCCGCGGCCAGCGCCTGGCCGGTGCGGTGCCGTGGGCGGTGGCGGCCGCCTCGCTGTCGGTGCAGCGGGTGGGCACGCACGACTCCTACCCGGCCGAGCGGGAGGTGGACGCGGCGCTGCGCCGGCGCTGACGACACCGGTGCCGCGGTGCCTCGCTGCCGGTGGACCCGGCGCCTCCCGTCACCAGGAGCTCCACGCCGCTGTCCCTCCATACTTGGTGGACATGCGCGGGATCGTCCTCGCCGGTGGTACCGGTACGCGGTTGCACCCGATCACGCTGGGCATCAGCAAGCAGCTCGTGCCCGTGTACGACAAGCCGATGATCTACTACCCGCTCACCACGCTCATGCTGGCGGGCATCCGCGACGTCCTCGTCATCACCACGCCCCACGACGGCCCGCAGTTCGAGCGGCTCCTGGGCGACGGCGCCCGGTTCGGCGTCTCGATCTCCTACGCCACGCAGCCGGAGCCGGCGGGGCTGGCGCAGGCCTTCGTCATCGGCGCCGGTTTCGTGGGGGGTTCCAGCGTCGCCCTCGTGCTGGGCGACAACATCTTCTACGGCCCCGGCCTGGGTGCCCAGCTCGCGCGGTTCGCCGACCCGGCCGGCGGGTCCGTCTTCGCCTACCGGGTGCGCAACCCCGGCGACTACGGCGTCGTGGAGTTCGACGACGCCGGCCGCGTGCTGTCCCTGGAGGAGAAGCCGGCCTCCCCGCGCAGCAGCTACGCGGTGCCGGGGCTGTACTTCTACGACAACGAGGTGGTCGAGATCTCCCGCGGCCTGCGCCCCTCCGCGCGCGGGGAGCTGGAGATCACGGACGTGAACAACGCCTACCTGGCCGCGGGGCGGCTGCGGGTCGAGGTCCTCCCGCGCGGCACCGCCTGGCTGGACACCGGCACGTTCGACCAGCTGCTCGCCGCGGGCAACTACGTCGCGACGCTGGAGGCGCGGCAGGGCCTGAAGATCGGCTGCCCCGAGGAGGTCGCCTGGCGGCAGGGGTGGCTGCGGGACGAGGACCTCGCCCAGCGGGCCGGGGAGCTCGCCAGGAGCGGGTACGGCGACTACCTGCTGGAACTGCTGCGGCGCGGGCGGGACTGAGCGGGGCCCGGCCGCCCCGGGGCGCCGGTCCCCGCCCCCTGCGCCCCGGTCCCCGCCCCCGAGGCCCGGGCCAGGCGCCCGGCCAGCTCCCGCAGCCGTTCCCGCAGCTCCGCCGGTGCCGCGACCTCGAACTCCGCGCCGAGGGAGGCCAGCACCACCGCCGGCCACACCAGGTCGTCCGCGCGCATCCGCACCACGCAGCCGCCGTCGCCGGCGTCGGCGACCTCCGCCCAGCGCCCCAGCCGCCGCCGCACCCCGTCGGCCCCCGCCCGCACGAACGCCTCCACCTCCACGCCGGTCCGGGCGCCGGCGACGGCGTCCCGCACGAACGCCGCCGCGTCCTGCGCCGGCAGCGGCCGCGGCGCGAACCGGGAACCGGTGGGCCGCACGTCGCGGATCCGGTCGAGGCGGAAGGTGCGCCAGCCGGCGCGCGCGAGGTCGTAGGCGACGAGGTACCAGCGCTGCCCGAGCGGGACGAGGCGGTGCGGCTCGACGTGGCGCTCGGGCAGGCCGCCGTCGTGGGCGAAGCGCACCCGCTCGCCGTCGCGGCACGCCAGCGCGACCGCGGTGAGGACCTCGGGCGCCAGGAGCGGGCCGGTCTCCAGCGCGCCGGGCACCGTCACCGCCCGCACGGCCTCCACGCGGCGGCGCAGCCGGGGCGGCAGCACCTGCACGACCTTCGTCAGCGCGCGCAGCGAGGCCTCCGCGGTCCCCGCCACGGGCGCCTGGGTGGCCGACTGCAGGCCGACGACGAGGGCGACGGCCTCCTCGTCGTCGAGGACGAGCGGCGGCAGCGCGGCACCGGCGGCGAGCTGGTAGCCGCCCGCGGCGCCGCGCCGGGCGTCCACCGGGTAGCCGAGCTCCCGCAGCCGCTCCACGTCGCGGCGCAGCGTGCGCACCGAGACGCCGAGCCGGTCCGCGAGCTCCGTGCCGGGCCAGTGCGGCCGCGCCTGCAGCAGGGACAGCATCCGCAGGGTGCGTGCGCCGGTGTCCGCCACGGCCCGAGTCTGCCGCGGATCGGCCCGCGAAGAGGACGGGAACTGGCACCAGTGGTCCCTAGCGTGGTGCGTGCAGCCCGATCGGGCGCCCGCCGAGGAGGAGGACGAGACCGTGAGCACCCAGACCGCGAGCACCGCCGCCGTGAGCACCGCCGCCGTGAGCACCGCCGCCGTGAGCACCGAGCGCGCCGACCTGCTGGAGTCCCTCGCGCGGCACCGGCACTTCCTGCGCTTCACCGCGCAGGGCCTCACCGACGACCAGGCCCGCCGGCGCACCACCGTCAGCGAGCTCACCGTCGGTGGCCTCGTCAAGCACGTCGCGGCCACCGAGGAGATGTGGGTCCGCTTCATCGTCGAGGGCACCGGCGCGATGCCGTCGATGACGGGCTGGGACGAGGAGGTCGCCCAGCAGTGGGCCGCCGAGCACGTCCTGCTGCCGGCGGAGACCCTCGCGGGCGCGCTGGAGCGCTACGAGGAGGTGGCCCGGCGCACCGACGAGGTGGTGCGGACCCTGCCCAGCCTCGACGTCGCCCACCCGCTGCCCGAGGCGCCGTGGTTCGAGCCCGGCGCCTCCTGGAGCGCCCGCCGGGCGCTGCTGCACGTCATCGCGGAGACCGCCCAGCACGCCGGGCACGCCGACATCGTCCGCGAGGCCCTCGACGGGCAGAAGACGATGGGGTGAGACGTGCACGAGGGGCCGGCCCCCGCAGGACCCGGCCCCTCCCGGCGCGCCTGGGGCGTCCTCAGATCGCGCAGCCCTCCGGCCCGCACGCCTCGCCGCCCTCGGCGGCCGGCACGAGCGTCAGCGGCCGGCTCTCGGCCCACGCCCGCTCCAGCACGGCCAGCAGCTGGTCGGCCGGCTGGGCGCCGGAGACGCCGTACCTGCGGTCCACCACGAAGAACGGCACCCCGCGGACCCCGAGGGCGGCGGCCTCGGCCTCGTCGGCGCGCACGTCCGCCAGGTGGCGGTCCTCGGCCAGCGCCGCGCGGACCTCCGCCGCGTCCAGCCCCGCCTCGGCGGCCAGCCGCACCAGCACGTCGCGGTCGCCGACGGCCTCGCCCTCGGTGAAGTACGCGCGCAGCAGCCGCTCCTTCACCGCGTCCTGCAGCCCGTGCCCGGCGGCCAGGTGGATCACCTGGTGGGCGTCGGCGGTGTTCGCGGCCACGGCCCGCTCGAAGTGGAAGTCCAGGCCCTCCGCGGCGGCGGCCTGCGTCATCGAGTCGAGCATGCCCTGCGCCTGCTCGAGGCCCGTGCCGTACTTGGCGGCCAGGCGGCGGGCGTAGTCGTCCCCGCCACGCGAGGCGGTGGCCGACTCCGCGGTGGGGTCCAGCTCGAACGCCCGCCACTCCACCTCCACGGAGTCGCGGTGCTCGAAGCGCGCCAGCGCCGCCTCGAACCGGCGCTTGCCGATGTAGCACCAGGGGCAGACGACGTCGGACCAGATCTCGACCTTCACAGCGCTCCTCCCGCGGAATTCACGCTCCGACAACCTCCGGGGGAGCGCCGCTGTTCCGGCGGGTCACCCGGCCGGCTCGACGACCTGCACCGGTGCACCGCGCGGGCGCCGGGAGGCGCGCACGGTGTCCACCGTGAGGACCACCAGGGCCAGCCACACCAGCCCGAAACCCGCCCAGCGCGCCGCGGGCATCGTCTCCCCGAGCAGCAGCCCGCACACGAACTGCAGCACCGGGGCGAAGTACTGCAGCAGCCCGATCGTGGTCAGCGGCACCCGCCGGGCCGCCACCGCGAACAGCAGCAGCGGCACCGCCGTCACCACGCCCGTCGTCACCATCAGCGCGACGTGCAGCGGCCCCTCGCCGGTGAAGGTGCCGCGGCCGGTCGCGGACAGCACCACCACCGCCGCCAGGGCCGGGACGAACAGCAGCGACGTCTCCACGGTGAGGCTGGACAGCGCGTCGACGCCGCCGCCGTGCCGGCCCACCCGGTTCTTCACCAGGCCGTAGATCCCGAACGAGAACGCCAGCACCAGCGAGATCCACGGCAGCCGCCCGTACGCCGCGGTCAGCACCGCCACCGCCAGTGCCCCGGTGCCCACCGCGGCCCACTGCCCCGGCCGCAGCCGCTCGCGCAGCAGCAGCACGCCGAACAGGACCGTCACCAGCGGGTTGATGAAGTACCCCAGCGACGCCTCGATCACCTGGCCGGCGTTCACGGCGTAGATGTAGACGCCCCAGTTGACGGCGATGAACACCGCCGCGACCGCCAGCAGCCCCAGCTGCGCCGGCGTGCGCAGCACCCGCAGCAGCGGGCCCCACGCGCGCCGCGCCACCACCACCAGCGCGCACACCACCAGCGACCACACGACGCGGTGGGCGAGCACCTCGATCGAGCCGGCGGGAGCCAGCAGCACGAAGAAGAGCGGGAAGACGCCCCACATCGCGTAGGCGAGGGCACCCGCCAGGACCCCGGTGCGGTCGCCCAGGGCGCCGCCGGTGGTGGGGGGCGCGGGGGGCACCCGTGGCGGGGTGCCCCCGCGGCTCACGCCACGGACCAGGTGTCGGCGCCCGCGAGCAGCGCGGCCAGGTCGTCGTCGGTCGCCGGGCCGCCGGCCCGCTCCTGCGCCGCCGCCACCTGCTCGCGCGCCAGGTCGTCGTACGTGGGGCGCGACACCGAGCGGAACACGCCCATCGGCACGCTGCCCATCGTCGGCTCCGACAGCCGCGCCAGCGCGAACGCCTGCGAGGGGTCGTCGGCGGCGACGTCGTGCACCAGCGGCTCGCGCCCGGCCAGGTCCGCCTCCGCCACCATCTCCACCCCGCCGGCGGCCGAGCGCACCGCCACCCGGTCGCCGCTGCGCACGACCTGGCCGTCCTCCAGCCGCACGATGCGGGCCTCGGCCTGCTCGCGGTCCTTCAGGACGTCGAACGCGCCGTCGTTGAAGATCGGGCAGTTCTGGAAGATCTCCACCAGGGCCGCGCCGCGGTGCTCCGCCGCCGCCCGCAGCACCGACGTGAGGTGCTTGCGGTCGGAGTCGGTGGTGCGCGCCACGAAGGTGGCCTCCGCGCCCAGGGCCAGGGACACCGGGTCGAACGGGGCGTCCACGCTGCCCTGCGGCGTCGACTTCGTGACCTTGCCCTGCTCCGAGGTGGGGGAGTACTGCCCCTTCGTCAGGCCGTAGATCCGGTTGTTGAACAGCAGGATCGTCAGGTTGACGTTGCGGCGCAGCGCGTGGATGAGGTGGTTGCCGCCGATGGACAGCGAGTCCCCGTCACCGGTGACGATCCACACCGACAGGTCCGGGCGCGAGGTGGCCAGACCGGTCGCGATGGTCGGGGCGCGCCCGTGGATGGAGTGCATCCCGTAGGACTCGAGGTAGTACGGGAAGCGGGAGGCGCAGCCGATGCCGGAGATGCACACGACGTTCTCCCGGCGGATGCCGAGCTCCGGCATGAAGCCCTGCACCGCGGCGAGGATGGCGTAGTCGCCGCAGCCGGGGCACCAGCGCACCTCCGAGGCGGAGGTGAAGTCCTTCTTCTTCAGCGCCACGCCCTCGTCGAGGTGCGGCACGTCGCGCAGGCCGTCGGTGGACCCGCGGTAGGTCGGGACCTGCAGGGGGATCGAAGGGCTCACCGGCCCGCTCCCGTCGTCTCGTCGCTGATCGTCTCGTCGGCGAGCTCCTTGGCGAGCTCGTCGAGGTGGGTGCGGACGACCTCGGCCAGCTCCGCGGAGGTGAACGGCAGCCCGCGCACCCGGTTGTGGCCGATGACGTCCACGAGGTACTGCGCCCGCAGCAGCAGCCGCAGCTGACCCAGGTTCATCTCCGGCACGAGCACGCGCCGGTAGGAGCGCAGCACGTCGCCGAGGTTGGCCGGGAACGGGTTGAGGTGGCGCAGGTGCGCGGTGGCCACCCGCTCGCCGCCCTCGCGCACCGAGCGCGCCGCCGCGGCGATCGGCCCGTAGGTGGAGCCCCAGCCGAGCACGAGCACGTCGGCCGGCTCGCCGGTGGCGGCGCCCGGGTCGTCGACCACGACGTCGGGGACGGTGACGCCGTCCACCTTGGCCTGGCGCAGCAGCACCATCCGCTCGTGGTTGTCCGGGTCGTAGGAGATCTCGCCGGTGAGGTCGGCCTTCTCCAGCCCGCCGATGCGGTGCTCCAGCCCCGGCGTGCCCGGCACCGCCCACGGCCGGGCCAGCGTCTCGGGGTCGCGCTTGTACGGCTGGAAGACGGGGGTGCCGTCGGCGGCCGTCGCGTTGGGCTGGGTGGTGAACTCCACCCGCAGGTCCGGCAGCTCCGACACCGCCGGCAGCAGCCACGGCTCGGAGCCGTTGGCGAGGTAGCCGTCGGTCAGCAGCAGCACCGGGGTGCGGTAGGCCAGCGCGATGCGGCTGGCCTCCAGCGCGGCGTCGAAGCAGTCCGCGGGGGAGCGCGGGGCCACGACGGGCACGGGGGCCTCGCCGTTGCGGCCGAACATCGCCTGCAGCAGGTCCGCCTGCTCCGTCTTCGTCGGCAGGCCCGTGGAGGGGCCGCCGCGCTGCACGTCGACGACGACGAGGGGCAGCTCCAGCATGACCGCCAGGCCGATCGTCTCCGCCTTCAGCGCCAGACCGGGCCCGGAGGTGCTCGTCACGCCCAGCGCGCCGCCGTAGGAGGCGCCCAGCGCCGCGCCGATGCCCGCGATCTCGTCCTCGGCCTGGATCGTCGTGACGCCGAAGCGCTTGAGCCCGGACAGCGTGTGCAGGATGTCGGAGGCCGGGGTGATCGGGTAGGAGCCCAGCACGAGCGGCAGCCCGGCGCGGTGCGCGGCGGCGACGAGGCCGTAGGCGGTCGCGGTGTTGCCGGTGACGTTGCGGTACGTGCCCGTCGGCGCCGGCGCGGGGGCGATCTCGTAGGTGACGGCGAAACCCTCGACGGTCTCGCCGTAGTTGTAGCCGGCGCGGAAGGCGGCGAGGTTGGCCTCGAGGATCTGCGGGCGCTTGCCGAACTTGGACCGCAGGAAGCGCTCGGTGCCCTCGGTGGGCCGGTTGTACAGCCAGGACACCAGGCCGAGCGCGTACATGTTCTTGCTGCGCTCGGCGTCCTTGCGGGACAGCCCGAACTCGGCGAGCGCCTCCACCGTGCGCGACGTCAGCGGCAGGGCGTGCAGCTGGTAGGCCTCCAGGCTGCCGTCCTCCAGCGGGCTGGCGCCGTAGCCGACCCGGGCGAGGTTGCGCTTGGTGAACTCGTCGGAGTCGACGATGACCGTGCCCCCGCGCCGGACGTCGCGCAGGTTGGAGCGCAGCGCCGCGGGGTTCATCGCGACGAGCACGTCCGGGTGGTCCCCGGGGGTCATGACGTCGTGGTCGGCGAAGTGCAGCTGGAAGCTGGAGACGCCCAGCACGGTCCCGGCGGGGGCGCGGATCTCGGCGGGGAAGTTGGGCAGCGTCGCCAGGTCGTTGCCCAGCGCGGCGGTCTCGGCGGTGAAGCGGTCGCCGGTGAGCTGCATGCCGTCGCCGGAGTCCCCAGCGAAGCGGATGACGACGCGGTCGACGCGCTGGACCTGCTTGACGCTCATGAGGGGTGTGGCCGTCCTTCGCTCGGGGGCACCCTCCACTGTAAGGCGAGGCGTGCCTGATCCCTTCCCGGCTCCGGGCCCGCCGGGACGGGCGTCTCAGCACGTGGGCACCACCCGCCGCGAGCGCCTCCGCCGCGCCGGCCGGGGCCCGCGACGCGCACCCGGCGGAACCCGGCCCGCCGGGTGCGCGTTGCAGCAGGACGCGGCACGCTGCCCACGCGCGCCGCGCACCGGACGACGTGGAGGGGGGACCCAGGGGTGCACCGCCACCACAACGGGTTGAAGACCGCGGCGCTCTTCGGGCTCGTCTGGGCGCTGCTGCTGCTCGTCGGGGGGCTGCTGGCGGGTGCGCTGCGCAGCTCGGCGGTGCTGGTCCTCTTCGCCCTGCTGGGCCTGGGCAGCACCGTCTACGGCTACTGGTACAGCGACAAGATCGCGCTGCGGTCGATGCGGGCGCGGCCGGTGAGCGAGGTCGAGCAGCCCGCGATGCACCGCATCGTGCGGGAGCTGTCCACCGCCGCCGGCCGGCCGATGCCGCGCCTGTACGTCTCCCCGACGATGGCGCCCAACGCCTTCGCCACCGGCCGCGACCCGGCCAGCGCCGCGGTGTGCTGCACCGAGGGCATCCTGCGCGTGCTCACCGAGCGGGAGCTGCGCGGCGTGCTGGGCCACGAGCTGATGCACGTCTACAACCGCGACATCCTCACCTCCTCCGCGGCCGCCGCCATCGCCGGCCTCATCACCTCCGTGGCCCAGTTCGGCGCCCTCTTCGGCATCGCGGGCGGGCGGGAGGACCAGGACCGCTCCAACGCCCTGGCGGTCCTGCTGCTGTCCCTGGTGGCGCCGCTGGCCGCGACCGTCGTGCAGCTGGCCATCAGCCGGACGCGCGAGTACGACGCCGACGAGGACGGCGCGCGCCTGACGGGCGACCCGCTGGCGCTGGCCTCGGCGCTGCACAAGCTGGAGATGGGCACCCGCGAGCTCCCGCTGCCGCCGGAGCGCGAGCTCGTCAACGCCAGCCACATGATGATCGCCAACCCGTTCCGCGGTGGGGGCGTCGCGCGGCTGTTCGCCACCCACCCCCCGATGGCCGAGCGGATCGCCCGGCTGGAGGCCCAGGCGGGCTACCGCCGCTGACGCCGCGGGCCGCGGGGCGGCCGCAGGCCCCGCTCGGCGCGACCGCCGATCGCCGCGGGGGCACAGTGGGGGGACCGGCTCGACGGGGAGCCGGGCGAGAGCCCACGGAGGTCGCGCGTGCGTCGCCCCTACCTGCCCATCGCCGAGCACGGCGTCATCGGTGACCTGCGCACGGTGGCCCTCGTGGGGACCGACGGCACGATCGACTGGTACTGCCCCGGCCGCTTCGACGCGCCCTCCCTGTTCGGCTGCCTGCTCGACGCCGAGCGCGGCGGCTGGTTCTCCCTGCGCTGCCGCACCTCCAGGGAGCAGAAGCAGCTCTACCTGTCCGACACGAACGTGCTCATCACCCGCTTCCTGGCCCCCGAGGCCGTCGGGGAGGTCGTCGACTTCATCGTGCCCAGGCTGCGGGAGTTCCGGGCGCCGGGCGGCTCGCTGGTGCGGCAGGCCGCCTCGGTGCGCGGCACGGCCGTCTTCGAGCTCGACTGCCGGCCCGCCTTCGACTACGGCCGCGCCACCCACACCACCACCCTCGTCGAGGGGGTCGGGGCGGTCTTCGAGTCCGCCCTGGGCCGGGTGGTGCTGCGCACCCCGGTGCCGCTGCGCGTCGGCGCCGACGGCCTCGGCGTCACCGCCGAGGTGCCCCTCGCCGAGGGCGAGCACGTCGACGTCGTCCTCGACTGGGAGGGCGAGGTGCGCCCGCTGGCGCCCGGCGAGACCGAGCGGCAGTTCCGGGGCACGGCGGCCTTCTGGCAGAACTGGCTCAGCGGCTCGCGCTACCAGGGGCGCTGGCGGGAGGTGGTGAACCGCTCCGCGCTGGCGCTGAAGCTGCTCGTCTACCACCCCACGGGCGCGCTGGTGGCGGCGCCGACGACGTCGCTGCCGGAAGAGCTCGGGGGCGAGCGCAACTGGGACTACCGCTACGCGTGGCTGCGCGACGCCGCCTTCACCGTCTACGCGCTGATGAACCTCGGCTTCCTGGAGGAGGCCACCGCGTTCATGGAGTGGGTGCGCGTGCGGTGCGAGGAGGTGCCCGCCGACCGGGACCTGCACATCATGTACGCCGTCGACGGCAGCCCCGACATCCCCGAGGTGCACCTGGACCACCTGGAGGGCTACTGCGGTTCGGGCCCGGTGCGCATCGGCAACGGCGCCGTGGACCAGGTGCAGCACGACGTGTACGGCGAGCTCATGGACTCCGTGCACCTCTACAACCGCGAGGTGCCGATCTCCTACGACCTGTGGACGGCGCTGTCGCGGCGGCTGGACTGGCTGGCCGACCACTGGGAGGAGCCCGACGAGGGCATCTGGGAGGTGCGCGGGCCCCGGCAGCGCTTCACCTACTCCGGGCTCATGACGTGGGTGGCCTACGACCGCGGCCTGCGGCTGGCCCGGGACCGCGGCCTGCCCGCGCCGGAGGGCAGGTGGCGCAAGCTCGCCGCCCGCGCCTACCGCTTCGTGCAGCAAGAGTGCTGGGACCCGGCCACCGGCGCCTTCGTCATGGCCCCGGGCAGCGGGCTGCTCGACGCGTCGGTGCTGTGCATGCCGCTGGTGAAGTTCGCCGGGCCCACCGACCCGCGCTTCCTGTCCACGCTGGAGCGCATCCGCGCCGAGCTGGTCTCCGACAGCCTCGTGCACCGCTACGCCCGCACCGGCCACGACGGGTTGAGCGGCGACGAGGGCACGTTCAACCTGTGCTCGTTCTGGTACGTCGACGCCCTCACGGCGGCCGGCCGCCTCGCCGAGGCGCGCCTCGTCTTCGACAAGATGCTCACCTACGCCAACCACGTCGGTCTCTACGCGGAGGAGATCGGGCCCTCCGGCGAAGCGCTGGGCAACTTCCCGCAGGCGTTCACGCACCTGGCGCTCATCAGCGCCGCGATCAACCTCGACCGGGCGCTGGAGCGCTGAGCGGGCCGTCCGCGCGCTCGCGCAGGAACCCCACCGCGGTGCGCCAGCACTCCGAGGCGGGGTCGAGGTGGGCGCCGTGGTCCTCACCGGGCACCACGACCAGGTGCGCCTCGTCACCGGCGGCGCGCGCGGCCGCCACCAGCCGCTGCGACTGCTCCGGCGGCACGACGTCGTCGTCGCCGCCGGTCACGGCCAGCAGCGGCACCCCCAGCGGCAGGAGGCGGACGGGGTCGGCCACCGCGAGGCGTTCCGGGACGTCGGAGGGCGGGCCGCCGAGCAGGGCGGGTGCGGCTCCCGCGGCGAAGCCGGGGCGCGCCTCCTCCGCG